>JAFTEG010000347.1 GCA_017453765.1 Selenomonadaceae bacterium | reverse complement strand
AAACTTCCGCCTTTAACTTTAAAATTTCTTCATCTGTCAAAATCTCTTCCCTCTTCCCTAATCCCTGTTCCCTCATTCTTAATCCTTAATTCTTAATCGCCCCGTCTGGTACGCTTCCAAAAGTTTGTGCAAGCCGATAATTTCATCGCGAATATCTTTCTTGCCGTGATCCGTGTCACCGATTGTAAGGCGCCGACTTCTAATCTCAACAATCTGCGAATCCGATTCAATGTCGTGATTCTCTTTCAACGCCGCCTTAATGTCCGCAATTTTATCATGCTGAAGTAAGCGCATACCGCCGGAATTGAAAATCAGCGTGTAGCCGGAAATGCCCGTCTTTTTATGATAAGGTCTACTGAACCCGCCGTCAATCACAAATGCTTTACCGTTAGCCTTAATCGGCGTTTCGCCCTTGCTGACTTTAACCGGCACGTGACCGTTGATAATATGCCCCGTCTTTGCGTCAAGCCCAAATTCTTCCAAAATCGCGTTACAAATATTTTCAGCGTCGATTAGGTCAAAGTAAAAATCTGACGGCTCTTTCCACGTCTCTTCGTCCTTTACAAACGTCCGCTCGAATGTATGAAATTCCCTGCCTGCTATCGGTGACAGCAGTCCGCACCATAAGAAGTACATAAAATCCAAATCTGCGCGGTGACGTTTAAAGTAAGCTTGCCGTGCGCGTTGGTCTACGTAGTCAAAATAATTTTTACCCGCGTACTCTTTGCCGTCAAAAATAATTTGCTTGAAACTGCCGTCCTCATTCAGCGGCACGCAAGCGTGAAAGAGTAAGTTGCCGTTATGGCAGGTGTAGACGCCGCCTTTTTTGTACAGATAATCAAGGTGCGTTTTAAGCAACGCGCTTTCCGTGAAGTCCGTTTGCAATGCGTCAATGATTTTCAGTTCGTCATCAGTCAAGGCGTAACGGTCGGACGAATCAGGTTGTATCGTAGGAAAGGCGGCATCTTCATTCAGTTCATATTCCCTGCCGTCAACCGTCACGCATCTTTTATCAAAATTAATCTTGTCCAAAAGTAGGCGGCTGTCCATTTTAAAATCGGGATTGCGTTTAATCAGCTGTCCTTCCAACTTAAACATAATCATTTCAATAACTTTTTCGGCGGCTTTAATCGGCTCGTCGGCAGGATAAACATTCGACGCAAAAATTGTAAGCGGACGCAGGCTTATACCGTAGCCGCGCTCCAAAACTTCCGTGTTGCCGTAATGCAAGCTGGTACGTACCACCGTCGCCGCGCAGACTTCACTGCCCATTGCCGCGCCCATCCATACAACGTCATGGTTGCCCCATTGAATGTCGACAACCGGCTGTGTCATAAGCAGATTTAAAATCGCGTCGGGACGGTTCCCCCTGTCGAAGAAGTCACCTACAAAGTGAAGGCGGCTGACGGCAAGGCGCTTGATTAACACCGTGAACGCGTGAATAAAATCTGCGCCGGCGTCAATCTCAACTATGGAGTCCAAAAGTTTTTTGTGGTAAGCAAACTGCGCGGGCTCTGATTCAGGTCGCGTATTCATAAGCTCGACGATTATCGACGCATAATTTTTCGGTATGAACTCTCGCACTTTGAACGTCGGAAATTTGTAGGACATATATTTTGACAGCTCAAGAAGTTGCGAAAGATTTTTCAAGTACCAATCCACCGTGTCAAGATTTTTGGCTTTAATCAGCTTAAGCTTTTCTTCGGGATAATAAATCAGCGTGCAAAATTCCGCCTTCTCTTCGGTAGTAAGCCGCACGCCGAAACAGCCGTCAACTTTTTCATGAATGACGCCGGAGCAATTATTTATTATGTGAGAAAATAAATCGTATTCGCCGTGCAAGTCACTCATAAAATGTTCCGTACCCTTAGGCAGGCTTAGGCGTGACTGCAGGTAAATCAGCTTTTCGTAGATTGATTCTTTGGTAGGGTATTTTTCGGATAAAATTCTTAGCAAGCTGTCCAAAAAATTTTCGCGGCTGTCATCTGTCATCTAAATCACCCTTTCAGTTAGCGACTCGCTGTAAGCTGTAAGCTGTAAGCTCTAAGCTCCAATCTAATTCGGATCAAACTTTTTTTCTACAGTCAACAAAATTTCGTCGCGCCGCTCTTTCGACTTCGTAAAGTAGTCATGAATCGCTTGCCTGTCACGGTTATCAATCGCCTTTATAACCTCTTCCAAAATGCCCTGTAAGTCCCGTAAATGCCCCGTAATCGCGTCCGCGTTGGTCATGCATATATCTGCCCACATATCGGCGTTTGAGCTGGCTATTCGCGTTGTATCCTTAAATCCGCCGCCAATCAGCTTTAAACACGAGTCAAGGTCATCGCCTGCACGATTTAAAAGCGTCACCAGCGCCGCCGCCGTTAAATGCGGTACGTGACTTATTATCGACGCGCAACGGTCATGCTTTGCAATGTCAAGGCTTGTAAAATTCGCCTCTGTCAAACGCAACAGCGACATTAATTTTTCGTGCGCTTCCATAGGCGCGCCGGTGTCCTCTACAATGACGTAGGCTTTATTTTTAAATAAATCTTTGCTTGCCGCAGTCACGCCGCTTTTTTCGCGTCCCGTCATTGGGTGTCCCGCAATGTAGTAGACGTTTGGCGGTAAAATCTTTTTCAGCTCGTCAAATATAAATTTTTTCGTACTGCCTGCGTCCGTGATAATCGCGCCGCCTTTTACGTACGGCAGAATTTTTTTCACCATCGGCACAATCTGCAGTACCGGCGGGCTTAGAAAAATTACGTCCGCGCCGCCTACAACTTTTTCCAAATCGTTCGACGCAAAATCTACCGCGCCGAGTTCCATTGCCTTTTGCATAGATTTTTCCGTGCGGCAAAGACCCGTGATAAAAATTTTGTCGCCGAGTTTGTCTTTCAAGCAAAGTCCCAATGAACCGCCGATTAATCCCACGCCGATTATTGCAAGTTTAGGGATGAGGGAAGAGGGATTAGGGAAGAGAGAAGTCGTATTGTTCATAACGTTTTACCTACTGCCTTTGCAACGGCGTGCAATTCAGACATAAGCTTTTCAAAATCCTTCGGCGCAAGTGACTGGTTGCCGTCCGACATTGCCTTTTCAGGGTGCGGGTGAACTTCGATAATCAAGCCGTCCGCTCCCGCCGCAATAGCCGCCTTTGACATTGGCGCTATCATTGTACGCCGTCCCGTACCGTGACTGGGGTCAACTACTATCGGGAAGTGCGACAACTCCTTTATCGCCGCAACTGCACTTAAATCCAGCGTGTTGCGCGTGTATGTTTCGTAAGTCCTAATGCCGCGTTCGCAGAAAATCAATTTGTCGTTGCCGCCGCTTACAATGTATTCAGCCGCATTCAGCCATTCGCTTATCGTCGCAGAAAGCCCGCGCTTAAGCATTACCGGCTTTGTACTTTTGCCCAGCGCCTTAAGCAGTTGGAAGTTTTGCATATTCCGTGCGCCGACTTGCAAAATGTCCGAATAGCTTTCCAAAAGTTCAATGTCGTTGCTGTCAACAATTTCAGTGACTACCTTTAAGCCGAACTCGTCCGCAGTCTGCCGCAGAAGTTTTAAGCCTTCCTCACCGAGTCCTTGAAAATCGTAGGGCGAAGTACGCGGTTTAAATGCTCCGCCGCGCAGAATTTTGGCGCCGCACTCTTTCACCGCCCGCGCAGATTCGCGTAACTGTTCGGCACTTTCTACCGCGCATGGTCCCGCCATTACCACAATTTCCTTGCCGCCTATCTTCACGCCGTCTACGTCTATCTCCGTGTCAGCCGGTTCAAATTCGCGGCTTACCATTTTATATTTTT
>JAFTEG010000346.1 GCA_017453765.1 Selenomonadaceae bacterium | reverse complement strand
GACGTAGCCGTAAGCGCTGTTTATCGTGACTTTTTTATCTGTAGTATCATTTTTGATAAAGTCATTGCCGCCCCCGCCGTAAATTGTGACGCCGCCTGCACGATTTTCAATGCGGTCTCCTTCCGAATCACCATAAATTTTTGTATGCCTGCTGTAATTCGTGATAGTATCAACGCCTTCACCGCCACGTATAGTCACGGTGGAGGATTTACTATATATTGAATCGTTGTCCTTGCCGCCGGAAATCGAAACGTAGGGGTCGTTGCTGTAAATAGTATCGTTGCCTGCGCCGCCGTCAATCGTGACGTAGCCGTAGCTACTTTTTACGGTATAATTTTTTTCCGTGCTGCTGTAAATTGAGTCGTTGCCTTTACCGCCCCTTATGACAGCACCGCCTGCAATATTTTTTATCGTGTCATTATAATTCGTGCCGCTGACTATAGAATTTTTATTTGAATTGGTAACGTTCAAACCGGAAGTTACGGCAGAAGTGGAGTAGTTTTTTGCAAGATAGCGCAGAAACATATAGCCCGCCGCGTATTCATCGGAAGCGGCGGAAGTGTTTTCTCCTGTTCGCTTAATGTCCAATGCCTTTTCAAGTCGATTATTTGTATTTTGGGCTAACGCTGTAATTCTGCTTTTACTTTCGTCGTCAATACCGTGCGTAAGTTCAGCCATACCCTCAGAAATAAAATTCGGCAATTTGTATCGGTAATCGATTTTGGCATTCATAATGGCGTGAGTAAGTTCATGAGCAATGGTTCTGTCAAGGTATGGGTTGCCTGTGGGACTTTTACCGTTTTGGTCTGAAGTGCGGAAATCTTTATAATGCGCCATATTTATTTTTAATACCATTCTATTGATTTTGCCGTCATAGTTGCCGTACTCATCTCTGTCATAACGTTCTGTATAGGCTATATCGGCGCCGGGAGTTTTGTCATAAAAAAAATCGATAGAAATTTCTCTAACCGTCGCATCACTGTCTTTAAAGCTAAAGCCGTAAGAAGTTTCAATTAACTTGAGCGCTTCTTCTGCCCACCACGTATAAAGCGCGTCGATTATATATTTTTTATCTTTGGCAGTTCCAATCGTGTCATCTTTTATAGTTGTAGGCACAATAAATTTTAAACCGCGTTTGGTAAAACTCGTACCCGTAAAATGTTTTACGGCACCACTTTCCGGTACGATATCTTCCGCGTTTTTAACGGTTTTGCCGCCTGCGTCCGAGCCGTTAATTGCGCCGGTATCATTATTATTAAGATTAATGCCGCAGTAAGTCATTAAAAAATCATTGGCGTTTTTTGACTTTTTGCAATCTGCAATCATCTTTTTAATCACTTCATCTGCAGTTGCGACTTTCCCGCCGGTTGCGGCTTTAACGGCTTCATTGAGTGCATCTTTTCCACTTTGTTTTGTGGTATCCAATGCCGCCATAAATTTTTTAATAACTTCTTGCTGAGACATTGCCATAACTTTTCACCCTCTCTGCGTAACAATTATAATTACAATTCTTGTAAATAGATAAAATTTTTAGGAGTTACTTTTCTTTGACTTAGGGTTTACTTTTCTTTGGCGCAAAGCTTGTAAGCTCAAAGTACTTCCGCGCCGACTATTTTAATTTTGAATTTACAAACAACCACTAAATACGAATATGATACACCTGAGTTTTTCTTTGTGATAGGGGGGTGACATCACTTAAACCGGCTACCGGCTGTAAAAAAATTATTCGTGCCATTCAAATTCCATTTTGCCGATATGAACAGTCATACCTTCTTTAATGCCGCGTTCCTTAAGTTTGGCGTCAAGGTTTTTCATACGCCAAATGAATTGAAAGCGGCGTAAACCTTCGGAGTTGTCGAAATTAGTCATTGCTACAAGCTTTTCAAGATTTTTGTTGCGTACAATAAATTCTGCGGCGTCATTGCGCGTGATAATAACTTCGTCTTCGTCCTTATCAAGGTCAAAAACTTTTATGTCATCGGTGACGGCGACGGGTTCAACGTCCTTGCCGTGCTTGTCGAGCCATTCGCCAATGTAATTAATGAGTTCCTTGACATTTTGGCGAGTGACGGCGGAGACTGCGAAAAATTTAATACCTTCGTCCTGCGCGAGCTTTTCAAGTTTCGGAATGTTATCGGCGGCTTGCGGCAGGTCAATTTTATTGGCAACCAAAATTTGCGTACGTGCGGCAAGATGTTCACTGTACTTTTTCAGCTCAAAATTAATTTTGTGAAAATCTTCGACGGGGTCACGTCCTTCAACAGAGGCGGCGTCAACAATGTGCAAAATTAATTTCGTACGTTCGACGTGGCGCAAAAATTCATGTCCCAAGCCGACGCCTTCCGCCGCGCCTTCAATCAAGCCTGGTATGTCCGCCATGACAAAATTTTTTTCGTAGTCAAGCTTAACAACGCCGAGAACGGGTACAAGCGTGGTGAAGTGGTAATCGGCAATTTCGGGACGCGCTTCACTAACTGACGCAATTAAACTTGACTTGCCGACACTTGGATAACCGACAAGTCCTACATCAGCCAAAAGTTTCAGTTCCAAAAGTAATGTCCGATTTTCGCCTGGCTCACCAAGTTCAGCAAAAGTTGGTGCACGACGTGACGACGATTTAAATTTTGCATTGCCGCGCCCGCCACGACCACCTTTGGCAACGATAACACGCTGATTCGGCAAAGTTAAATCGGCAAGCGTTTCATCTGTTGCGGCGTCTTTCACAACAGTACCGCGCGGAACTTTTATGATACAATCTTCCGCGCCGCGTCCGTACTGATTTTTCGTTTCTCCGTTTTCGCCATTCTTGCCGATAAATTTTTTATTATAGCGAAAATTCAACAGCGTATTAACATTTTCGTCAACAAGCAGGACAATATCAGCACCTTTGCCGCCGTCTCCGCCGTCGGGTCCGCCCTTCGGTACAAACTTTTCACGACGAAATGACGACTTACCGTTGCCGCCGTCACCCGCCTTAACAAAAATTTTACTCTTATCAATAAATTGCATAT
>JAFTEG010000345.1 GCA_017453765.1 Selenomonadaceae bacterium | reverse complement strand
GCGGAAAATCTTCCTAAGCCCAAAACTATTTGCTCCATTCTCGACCAATATGTTATCGGTCAAGCAGAGGCTAAGAAAACCCTTTCAGTAGCCGTTTACAATCACTACAAGCGCATTGGTCAGCCTAAGGCTAAAAAAGAAGAAGTCGAACTGCAAAAGTCCAATATCTTGATGATAGGTCCCACCGGCAGCGGCAAGACACTTTTGGCGCAGACGCTTGCTAAAATTTTAAACGTGCCGCTTGCCATTGTCGACGCAAATTCTTTGACAGAGGCAGGCTACGTAGGCGAAGACGTTGACGATATGCTTTTGGCGCTGATACAGGCGGCTAACGGCGATTTGGCGCGTGCGGAGCGCGGGATAATTTATATTGACGAGATAGACAAAATTGCACGTAAACCGGGTATGACGCGTGACATTTCCGGCGAAGGCGTACAACAGGCGCTTTTAAAAGTTTTGGAAGGCAGTAACGTCAATGTCCCCGTACCCGGCAGTCACCACCAACCCATGCCGGCAATGGTTTCTTTCAACACTAAGAACGTACTTTTTATTTGCGGCGGCGCGTTTAACGATCTTGATAAAATTATTGAAAAGCGTCTGCACGGCAGTAAAATGGGATTCGGCGCGGCGCAACCTACAAAGAGCGATAAAGACATAAGTAAGCTTTTGCGTGAAGTTATGCCGGACGATTTATTAAACGTCGGCTTAATTCCGGAGCTTGTGGGACGTCTGCCGATAATCGTGACGCTTGACGAGCTGGACGAAGAGGCGCTGGTAGATATTTTGACTAAGCCGAAAAATGCGCTGATTAAGCAGTACAAAAAGCTGATGAAGATGGATGACGCGAAATTGGTATTTGAAGACGAGGCGTTAAGGTTAATTGCACGTGAGGCGATTCAACGCAACACCGGCGCACGCGGTCTTCGTTCGATTTTGGAAAGAATTATGCGAAATGTTATGTTTGAAATTCCGTCCGTCGGCGGCAGTACCGTTTGCACGATAACTAAAGACGACGTACTTTTAAACAAAGAGCCGGTTGTAAAAATTAGTAAAAAGTGAAGAGTAAGGAGTGAAGAGTTAAGAGTTAAAAGTTAAAAGTTAAAAGTTAAAAGTACTCCTCACTCCTCACTCCTCACTCCTCACTCTTAAATCGGGGCGGTGAAATATTGACACACATAATTGAAACGGTAACTTTGCCGCTTGTCCCTCTGCGCGGCGTTACGGTCTTTCCAAACATGATAATGCACCTTGACATAGGGCGCGAAAATTCTATCGACGCATTGGAAGCGGCAATGGTTGCAGACAGGCGAATTTTTTTGGTAGCGCAGAAAGATTCGGACGACGATAACCCTAAGCGCGAAGGTCTTTACACCGTCGGTACCGTTGCGGAAGTGCGGCAGATAATGAAAATGCCGGACGGCAATGTCCGCGTTTTGGTTGAGGGAAATAATCGCGCCGTAATGACGGATTATCGTGACTTTGAAAATTACACTGAAGTTGACGTAGAAGTCTACGAAGATGCGTGGGAAGATTCATTGCAACTTGAGGCGCTGGTAAAAGGCGTTGTCCACGAGTTTGAAGAGTGGGTAAAACTCAGCAAGCGCATTCCTTCCGAAACATTCATAGCCGTCACGATTTTGGAAGATATAGGCAGGCTTGCCGACTTAATTACAAGTCATTTAAATTTGAAGTTGGACAAGCGGCAGGAACTTTTGGAAGCGTTGGACGTTGAAGACCGGCTGGAAAGGCTGTACGCAATTTTGGCGCGGGAACTTGACGTGCTGCAAATGGAAGTTCAAATTAATCAGCGCGTACGCGGGCAGATTGAAAAGATTCAAAAGGACAGTTACCTGCGCGAACAGTTACGCGCTATTCATAAAGAGCTGGGCGAAGATGAGGACGTTTCGGAAACTTCTTCGGAATATCGTAAAAAGTTGGAAGAGGGAAATTATCCCGACGAAGTTAAAGAAATCGTCAACAAAGAGCTTACGCGCATGGAGCGCCTTCCTGCAATGGCGCAGGAATCAAGCGTAATTCGTACGTACATTGAGTGGCTTTTTGACCTTCCTTGGAACATTCAGACGGAAGATTCGGAGGACATTGCTAAGGCGGCGAAAGTTTTGGACGCGGATCATTACGGCTT
>JAFTEG010000344.1 GCA_017453765.1 Selenomonadaceae bacterium | reverse complement strand
GGAGTTAGGAGTTAGGAGTGAGGAGTACTCTTTACTCTTAACTTCTCACTCTTCACTAATCAAGAATGAGGAATGATTTATTATCGAATACAAGATTTTAAAAATTTTAAGTTGGATAGCCTGTCATCTGCCGCTGAAATTTTCTCTGGCGATAGGTCGCGGGCTTGCAACGTTAATGTGGATTTTCCTGCCGAATAAGCGTAGGAAAATTGCGCTTGAAAATATTCGTCAATGCCTCAATGTCGACGAAAAAGAATCTGCGCGGATTGCGAAGGAAAGTACAGTTAATCTCGGCACAATCGCAATGGAGGTTTTAAATTTCCCGCGTCTTAAAGGCATGATGAAAAGTTACGTTAAAATCGTCGGACTGGAACATTTTACGAATTATTTTAACTCGCCGAATCGAAACGGTCGCGGAGCTGTCCTTGCTACATTTCACGGCGATAATTGGGAACTTTTCGGCGGCGCATTGGCTCAATACGGCATACCGCTTGTCGGCGTTGCCAAGAAACAAAAGTCTGAAGGCGCGGATAAATTTATAAATGAATTTCGTACACAAATCGGAATGCACATAACCTATCGCAGCGGCGTACGTGAAATGTACAAAATGATGGACGAAGGCTATATTATCGGCTTGATAATGGATCAGGACGTTGGGCGTAATGACGGCGTTATAGTGAAATTTTTTAACCGCGCGACAAATTGCGTGACAGGCGCGGCGTCAATGTCACGTTTTAAATCCATTCCGATTTTTCCCGCGTTCATGCATAAAAATTCCGACGGCACTCATACGCTTGAAGTTTATCCGCCGCTTACCGTTGAAAAGACTGACGATAAACGCGCAGATATTCAAAAGATGACGCAGAAATTGGCGACGCTGACTGAAGAACATATACGCAAATATCCCGAAGAATGGTTTTGGTTACACGACCGGTGGAAGTCAATGCGCGTCGAATTTTCGCCGGAAGAAGTTGCCGAATTTAACAGGAGGTTAAACATTGAATAAAAATATTCCCGCCGTGTCTGTGATAATTCCAATGTATAACGCGGAAAAATATATCGGCGAATGTTTAGAAAGCATTTTGGCGCAGACGTTTCAAGATTTGGAAGTCAGGTTGGTTGAGGACGCGTCGACTGATAATTCTTGCGCGGTAGTTGAAAGTTACATTGAAAATCGCAAGGGGGGGGGTATGGACAGGATTAAGCTTGTCAGAAGAAAAATAAATTCCGGCAATGCGGCTGCACCAACCAATTTAGGAATTACAATTTCACGCGGTGAATATCTTTTTATATTGGACAATGACGACTTGATAACTTCGACGGCACTTGAGGAGCTTTATCCCATTGCAAAAAAATTTGACGCCGATGTTGTACACTGCGAAAAGTTTTATCAATTTAAAAATACAAAAGATGACGGCGAAGTACTCGGCATTTCCGCAGGTCAATTTGTCACGGAGCCGACTTTAATAAGTGATGATTTTGCCGAACGCGTTATCAGCTTGTACAAAGTTCAGTTCGTTTGGAATTTGTGGACAAAGTTAATTCGCCGCGACTTTATTTTGGAAAATGATTTGAAAATGGTAAGCGGGATATCTGCCGACGCAATGTTCACCTGCCTGCTTGTATGTTCTGCCAAAAGGTATGTGCGCGTGCCGAATATAATAAATTTTTATCGCGCGGTAGAAAATTCCCTTTCAAGCAAAAAAAGAACCGCGCCTGAAAAATTTCACGTATGGATGCATTCATTGATAAAAGGCTTTCAACTGTTCGATAAATTTTTGAGTGAGCGGGAATTTTTTAAAAACCGTCCCGACATGAAATATTTGGCGCTGGAAGTTTGGGTGCGTGAGTGTTGCAATTATTTGTTTGATATCTTCGCGCAGATTCCGGTTTGGCAACTTGATGAGCTGATACGTCACGAGTTGGAAGACGTGCAGGACAAGACGGCGTTAATGGCATTTATCTTCGGTCGAATGAATATTTTCAACTTGCAATTAAATCAGCAAGTTTTAATGTTGCAACAGATGAACGCGCAGATTCAAAAACAAAATGAAACTATTCAGCAACAACAAGCTTTGATTCAGCAACTTCAATCACAAATTCAAAAATAAATTTGAAGAAGGTGATTCATTTGAAAATAGCGGTTATCGGCTCGGCGCTTATGGACGTGGTTTCATACGTCGACACGTTGCCGAAATACGGCGCTACGGTGCATGCAAAGGGTTTTCATATTGCGTGCGGCGGAAAGGGCGCCAATCAAGCTGTAGCGGCGGGAAAACTCGGCGCAGATGTTTTAATGGTATCTTCGGTAGGCGATGACTTTTTCGGCGTCACGGTGCGCGAAAATTTCATAAAGCATAACATTGATATTAAGCACGTCTACACGATTGAAAATAAGGGCAACGGCGTTGTCATGATAATGGTCGAGGCGTCAGGGCAATATCGCAGTGTCTACTATCACGGCGCCAATGATTTTATGTCGACGGAAATAATTTCAAAGTCTGCGGAGGATTTAAAAAAGTGCGGGCTGATTTTGTTGCAGTTGGAATTTCCGATTGACATATTGAACGCGGCGATAGATTTTGCCAACGCGAATAACATTCCGGTGATTTTAAATCCCGCGCCGATGAACAACGAATTTTCAGTAGAGACGGCGTGCAAGTGCGACTTTGTAATACCGAATGAAGTGGAATTGCACCTTTTGACGGGAATGCCGGTTTCAACTGATGACGACATAAGAGCTGCGGCGAAAAAGCTTTTTGCGAAGGGATTAAAAAATCTTATCGTGACAATGGGCGAACGCGGCTCAATGTGGCTGGCGGAAGGCGTAGAGGCGTTTGTAGCGCCGTTTAAAGTTGATTCGGTTGACAGCACGGGAGCAGGTGACGCGTACATAGGCTGTTTTGCGGAGACTTATGCGCGGACGGGAAATGTGCTTGAGTCAATGCAACGCGCGTCGAAATACGCGGCGTTAAGCGTGACACGGAAGGGTACGCAGGATTCATATTTGACGGCAGAGGAGTTTGAAAGGGAATTAGGGGCTAGGTGTTAGGGGCTAGAATACTATTCCCTAATCCCTCTTCCCTAATCCCTCTTCCCTAAAAATTATGTTCAGCAATTTTATTGTAGCACTTAGCGCGGTCGTGCCGATGTTTTGCCTAATGTCAATCGGCGCGTTTGTGAAATATCAAAAATGGTTGACGGACGAAGAATTAAACCACATGAACCGCATGGTTTTTCGCGTCTTTTTCTGTTGCATGATGTTTCACAGCATTTACACGACGGACTTGGAGTCAACCTTTCGCCCGAAGTTAATGTTATTCGGCGCATGCGGCGTGTTGGCAGTGTTCACGCTTTTAATGCTGATCGTGCCGCGAATTGAGCCGGACAATAAAAGACGCGGCGTAATCGTGCAGGCGATTTTCCGCAGTAATTTCGTGTTAATGGGCGTGCCGATTGTTGCGAATATTTTCGGCGACGCGAACATTGCCATATCAACGATGATGAT
>JAFTEG010000343.1 GCA_017453765.1 Selenomonadaceae bacterium | reverse complement strand
TATTCAATGTGATTTACGAAATTTTTACCGGCTTGAAATATGAAGAGCAGGGAATTTTAATTGCGGACGTGACAACGGCTTTTCCGCTTACAAAAGACCAAGAGAAGAAGTTGGGCTTAAAACTTGCCGAAGTCACGAAAAAGAAAATTCAAATTCGCAAGCACGAAGATAAATCAATACTCGGCGGCGTCATTGTAAGAGTCGGTGACAAGAGAATTGACGGCTCGGCGGCAGGCAGGTTGCAGGCGCTTAAGTCTACGCTGTCTGTAAGCAACTAAAATAAAAGTGTAAGCCATTAAACTAAAAACTGATTCACGTAGATTTAAAACTGATTCACGTAGATTGAAGGGGGGAAATTTTATGCTTAAGAAAATTTTTATAGCGGCGTTTATGTTGACGCTTATCACGGCGCAAAGTGTTTCTGCGCAGGAAGTTTTGGTATACAGCGACGACGACGATTATACGTACTACGTCATAACCGAATCAATCGTAAATCGGACTGAATATCGCGACAACCGCGCTTTTGACGTGACTGTAAGAATACGTTATTTAAATTCTTTTGAACGTGAATTAAATTATTCAATGTGGGAAAATGACGGTATTACTTGGTACACGACCGGCGCCGGAGAAGGTATGCACCCTGTTAGAGACATTGAGCCTATGGCGTCGGTTTGGAATTTCTGCATAAAATATCTCGGTCTTGACTACGAAGTCAGTTATAAATAATTTAAAATCTCTGAAAGCTGACAGCTGTAAGCTAAAAGCTAAAATGTGAGGTGAAGCCTTAGATATGAAAATAAATCCTGATGAAATTACTGCGATAATAAAAGATCAGATAAAAAATTACAATGTCGATTTGAACGTTGATGAAGTCGGCACGGTTATAGAAGTCGGCGACGGCATAGCGCACATACACGGACTTGAAAAAGCTATGGCAGGCGAACTTCTTGACTTCGGCAACGATATTTACGGCTTGGTCTTGAACCTTGAACAGGATAACGTCGGCGCGGTTATTCTCGGACGCGACGAAGAAGTTAAAGAAGGCACGACGGTTAAACGTACTGCGCGAATCATGCAAGTACCCGTCGGTGAAAATATGATTGGGCGCGTTGTCGACGCATTGGGCAGACCGATTGACGGCAAAGGACCTATTAAAGCTGAAAAAACTCGTCCCGTTGAATACAAGGCGCCGGGCATTGCCGACAGAAAATCTGTTCATGAACCGTTACAGACCGGCTTAAAAGCTATCGACGCACTTGTACCGATTGGACGCGGACAGCGCGAACTTATAATCGGCGACAGAGGTATAGGCAAGTCGGCAATCGCGATTGATACGATTATCAATCAGAAGGGTCAGAATTGTATCTGCGTTTATGTGGCGATAGGACAAAAGGCGTCGACGGTTGCCCGCGTTGTTAAGACGTTGGAAGATCACGGCGCTATGGAATATTCAATCGTAGTTGCGGCTACGGCGGCTGACTCGGCACCGTTGCAGTATCTTGCACCGTATTCCGGCGTTGCAATGGCGGAATATTTTATGTATGAAAAGCACGGACATTGCCTTTGCGTCTATGATGACTTGACAAAACACGCGGCGGCTTATCGTGCTATGTCACTGCTGTTACGCCGTCCGCCCGGTCGTGAAGCATATCCCGGCGACGTTTTCTACTTGCATTCACGTCTTTTGGAGCGCGCCTCAAAATTAAGTGACGAACTCGGCGCAGGTTCAATTACCGCACTGCCGATTATTGAGACGCAAGCCGGCGACGATTCGGCGTACATTCCTACAAACGTCATTTCAATTACTGACGGACAGATTATGTTGGAAACAGACTCTTTCTACTCCGGCATACGTCCCGCAATAAGCGTCGGTCTTTCCGTGTCACGTGTCGGCGGCTCCGCGCAGATTAAGGCGATGAAACAAGTTGCCGGTACAATGCGCCTTGACCTTGCGCAGTATCGTGAACTTGCCGCCTTTGCGCAATTCGGCTCCGATTTGGATAAAGCTACGAAGGCGCAGTTGGATCGCGGCGCGCGTATGGTTGAGACGTTGAAACAGGCGCAGTATTCGCCTTTAGCCGTTGAAGATCAAG
>JAFTEG010000342.1 GCA_017453765.1 Selenomonadaceae bacterium | reverse complement strand
TTACAGCAAACGTTAGTAGCGAAGGCGAAAGCGGATTCGATGAATCAGGAATGAAACATAAAGGTTTGTAACCTTTTATAAGTTTTCAGTAACGGGATTTTATGTCTACAACTGTACAAACTATGAGCGGTCTTGTAAGCACTTTGAAAAATTATTCCGAATCAACCGGAATGGTCGGCGTTTACAGTTTAGATGACGCGGTGCGAAGTGTTTCCGTCATTTCGTCGCTTAGCACTCTGCGAGATCAATTTGTAAAGGACGTTACAAGCACGCAAAAAATTTCTGACGTCAATCAGCGTCTTCAAGAAGTCTGCGGAATCACTTTAGACGGCGAAGATGTAGGCGCGGTTACAAGTGCAACGGCAGGCGGTTCCGTTGTAAAAACTGCCGAATCCATTGTACCGGAGGACGGCAAATTAACCGACGCGCCTTTACCTACTCCCGGCACAACCACGCCTATAACTTACACGGGAGATGACGGCAAGTCTTTTACTTTCTACGTGCAATGGCCGGACAGCTTTACTGCGGCGTATAACTGCGAATCTCAAGCAGATTATCCTTCGGCTTGCGACTTGCTTGGCGACTCAAGGTACTTTACCGATTTTTCGCAAAACGGACTCTGGGGCATAAGCGGCGAAGATTTGAAAAACGGCGTCACAAAAATTTTATGCGGCTTGAACGGCTGGTGGCTGCGCGAATCTGCAAAGTTGAATTATGATTCTTACGGTCTTGCACTAGACGGACAAACCGTAAGGATACAGTTTGCAGGCGGCGGAGGTTTTACAGGCGCGGCGGCGGCTACCGACGGCAACGCCAAAAACGGTACGCCTTCTGACGTTATCAATATCTCAATAAATCTTGAACTCTATTACGGTATTGACGCCGAAAACGCCAACGGTTTACGCCCCGATTCAAAGACATATTTGGACAGAGTGCTGGCGCACGAACTCACTCACGGCGTTATGGACGCGACGGGTACGATTAAAGAGTATACGCCGGAATTTTTCCGCGAAGGCATTGCCGAATTTGTTATCGGCGCTTCCGACAATAATGCCGGTAATGTTGAATCCATAACAAAACTGGCGCAGGATTCGGATACGCTGAAAAAAAATTTGGCGTTTGCCGACGGCTATTTAAACACCGACGCTTATCCCGCCGGTTATATGTTTTTGCGTTACCTTTGCAAGCAGGCTGAAAGTACGTCAATGTACATGGGTGAACAGTCCGCCGGTCAAACTTTCGATTTCAACGGCAACAATACCGTCATAAACAACTACGCGCAGGGCAACACGATTAATTACAACACGAGCTTTTTCAGCGCCTATTCTACTGCCGACGGCAAGGATTTTGTTGTAGGCAACGATGACGGCAATTTGTTGGTAGTACGCAATGCCGTCGACAAAAATATTACTTTCAATATAGGCGGCACGCAGGCTGTAGGTTACATGACTTCGCAAAGCGGCTCTGTCGGTGACAGTAACGCGGGAAATTACACCGTGCTTTTAGGCGCCAATTATAAAGCCAATGAAATTCACTGCGGCAAAAACGGCGGATTTCTTTGGGGCGGCTTAGGCGGCAATGATAACCTTTACGGCGGCGCCGGTGCCGATATGTTTTACTACAATTACGGCGACGGCAAAGACAATATTTTTAATGCGGACAGTAATGACTTGATAAATCTCGTAGTATCGCTTGACAAAATTAAAAGCGCGCAGATTTCGGATAACGGCGTAAACATTAATTTGGTTGACGGCGGCAGTTTGAATATTTCGGGGCAAGCAGGCTATTTCCGCGTGCAAACCGATGACGCCACGACAAATTATCAAGCTGATTACCAAAATAAAACTTGGAAATTAGCGGGTAGCTAGGGCGTGTTGAATAATTCAAGTT
>JAFTEG010000341.1 GCA_017453765.1 Selenomonadaceae bacterium | reverse complement strand
GCGCAAAGAAAAGTAACAAAAGAAACATAGCGGCATTAAGTGCGTCCACGTTTTACGTTGCGGTAATTTATGCGTTACTGCCGCGATTAACCGTTACGGTAGAGTTAATGTTACGAATCGACGCTGGTTAATGCCGCTCTTGAATTTTAATTTTATCGCGTTGACTTTATTCCAGCCCCTAGGGACTAGGGATTAGGAATTAGGTTTTAGGTTTTAGAAATAAAAAAAGCCCGATTATTCGTCGGGCAATTTTTTTTATCCTTTAAATCTAAGTGCCAACATTGTGATATCGTCGGACTGTTGCGCACCGTTGACATGATCTTTAATGGATTGACGAACCTGCGCCAAAAGTTCCTCCAACGGCTCGGTTGAATCGGTAGTGTTCAAAAATTCTTGCAGGCGTTCATTGGAGTATAACTCTTCATTCAAATTTTCAGCCTCCGTGACGCCGTCGGTGTAAAGGTACAAAATATCGCCGGGATCCATTTGCAATTCGGCTTGTTCGTACTTCGCCTTAGGTCTCACGCCTGGTGCAAAGGCTTTTATGCGCGGCAGGTATTCGTACTTGCCGTTATGATAAATCAGCGGGCTATTATGCGCGGCGTTGACGTAAATTAATTTACCGGTCTTTAAGTCGAGCATTGCCAAAAAGATTGTCACGAACATCAGCTCTTCATTGTTTTGACAAAGTTGCTGATTGGCTAATGTCATCGCCGCCGCCAAATCGTCCGCCGTATTTGCCATAAGCACGAAATTTTTTAAAATCGTCTTACTGCTCATCATAAACAACGCGGCGGGAATACCTTTGCCGGAAACGTCAGCTATCGTAACAACGAGGTGATTTTCGTCGGCAAGGTAGAAGTCATAAAAATCGCCGCCGACTTCTTTTGCCGCCTCCATTGTCGCGTAAATGTCAAATTCGGTTTTATCGGGGAAGGGCGGAAATTCCTGCGGCAACATACTGCGCTGAATATTTTTCGCAACGTCCAATTCCGCCGCCATTCTCTCACGTTCGGCAGTTACGGCGTTCAAATTTGCAATGTAGTTTTGCAAATCGATTGTCATTGCGTTAAAAGTGGTTGACAGCGATTCAATTTCGTCACCGGTTTTTACAACTTCAATCTGCTTTTTAAAATTACCCATTGCAATATCGCGGACGCCTTCTGAAAGGTCTTTAATCGGCTTAACAAATTTTATCGCCAAATTCCTGCCGATTATCGAAGTTACCAAAGTCCAAATTATCAACGCGATTACAAGCATTGACACCATAACTACGATAAATCTGTGATCAAGCGTCTTAACTTTTTCTTCGGTCAAATTCTGAATGATAGTTCGATTTTCCTCAACCGTCTCGGTGACTTCATTCGCGGTCAACACTACGCCTAAACTCCAACGAAGTGGTTCAATGGGCGCATAAGCTATGTAATATTGATTGCCGTTAAGTTCTATTTCTTCAATCCCTTTTTCTCCGACAGACATTTTTTTTGCAATTTCCGCCAACGCCGTTGTGTTACTTTCTCTAATGTCCGGCGGGTTATCGTAGACTACCTTAAGTTCGTCAAAGTCTTTCAAAGTCGAGACACCTTGCGAGCTGAGAAGTACTTTGCCTTCGGCATTTAATACAAAATTCAGTTCGTCCTTATTTGCGGTTGCAGTCTCAACCAAGTAGCCGAGTTCATCCATTAAAATTGAAAAGAAAAATATCCCTTTAAATTCGCCGTTGACTTCATAGGGGATTGAACAGGAGAAAACGCCGTGATTCAGGTTAATGCCGGTACTGTAGGTGCTGGTGAATACAGGTTCATTTTTTTTGCCTTCAAGCCACGCCCTTTTTGTCTCTTTGTATAAATCACTGTTCCAAAAATCTGCACTGTCATTTGAACTGCGCCATTGCTCAAGCGTTACTGCCGAATCAGCCATAATGCCAATGCCGGATTCGGTTAATATGCCAAACGTCGGCGCGTCCCAAAAATCGGGGTTGCGGTAGCCCAAACTCAAAAAATAAAGTAAATCCTGCAAGTTGCCAAGCATAACTATTTCATTGCTAAGTTGCGGCGTTGACAAGTCCTCCACGCTTATGAAAGGCGCGTATCGCAGTGCGGCTACGTCACCTTCTTGAAAGTCTCTGCCCAATCGCACGGGGCGCGGTCTGAAATTTTCAGGGTGTTGATTTATTTCTTGAGCTTCTCTTTCCAAAAGTTTAACGTCAGAATAAAAATCATACATCTCTGAAATGATAAAATTCGACCGCTCTTCAATTCTGTAAAGCAAATCTTTTTGTTTCTGTTCGCGCAGAATTTCCGAGCTTGTTTCCAGCGCCTCATGTCCGATTGACTGACTGATATCTTTTGCATAGTCTTTTGAATTGGAAACGCCGATAAACGTAACGCAACTAAATAAAATCATCAAGACAATGCAGACAGATAACATTACACGAGTTATTCTTTTTTCAATGGTCATCTTGCCGCGACCAATGATTAAATTTATCAGTGCATTCATTTTTCTTCTCAAAGATTTTATACTTAATGACAACTTAATAAAATTGTCCGTATTAACTTAAATCGTCAAGTTTATTAACTTAAAAAAATTTACTTTAACTTAAATCGTCAACAGAAGGATAAACCGTGTAAAAGCCTTCAATGTCGAAGTCGTCCAAAATTTCCTGCACCATACCGGTAGCGCCGCAAATTACAATTTTCTTTTTCTCTTTGTTGGCAATTTTCGCAACACGTAACAAAACGCGCAGTCCCGCGCTGGAAATGTAATCAAGCGTACTCAAATCAAGCGCTAACTGTCCATGATCCAAAAGTACGGTTTTAATTTTTTCTTCACCTGTCGGCGCGGTAGTCGTATCCATACGCCCTATTAATCCAAGCACGTACCAGCCGCCTTTAAAAGATTCACTGAAATTTATCGTCTTCTCCAAAATAAAATCTCCTTTCACCAAAAAGCGCCGAGAACCCCCCGCCGCTATCGCGTGGGGAGGAAAGGCGCCAAATCCTTTCTTGATTTTTTATAAATCGAACTTTATAATTAAAATATCGGGCAAACGGTTGTAGCGTAAGCTTTAAGGCACCCGACTTTGTCGAAAGACATCAATGCT
>JAFTEG010000340.1 GCA_017453765.1 Selenomonadaceae bacterium | reverse complement strand
TACCGGTTTCAACAGTGCCGTCCATGAAGAGTTTTACCCAATTAGTTTTTAAATGTTTGGACGCGTATTTTTGAACGTCAAGCGCCTTGCCGAAATTTTTATCAATATCCATCCAGCTTTCAAATTCGTAAGTCAAGCCCAGCACGAAGTGCATATCGCCCGCCTTGTCCATTTGATTCGCCGCTTTAAAGTAGCTTTCATTAAAGAAGTAGTTGCCCCAGCCGTCAATGTACATAGTGTAGCCTTCCGACAACAAGCGTTGCTGAATTTCACGCAGTGTTTCTTTTGCCAAGTCAACGGAAAAAAGATTGTCATTGTCCAAGAAAGAGCGCGTGTAAGTTCCAGCCTGTTCCTTAAGATATCCGGTAGGCGTGCCGTCAGCACCAAAAACAATTTCACCGCCGCGAACTTCTTTTTTCAAAACTTTTCCGTCCGCCGACATAATTCCTGCGTTGACAAGACAAAGTGTATTTACAAGCCCCTTATGACCTTCCTCATCTGCAAAGTACATGGGGATATCACTGCAAATTTCATCTAACTGTTGACGTGTAGGCATATCTTTTTCTAATTTTAAAAGTTGCCAGCCGAAACCGAAAATAGCAGTTGCTCCGGCGTCCCTTGCCTTTTTAACTGTCGCAGGAACAATTTCCGTCAAAAATTCTTTCGTTTCAGCTTCCCTGCTAATCGCCACGCCGACTTTCGGAATGCCGACGCCGATTGAATAATGAGCGTGACCGTTGCCGCACGTAGGCATTATCAGCCCCTTGCCGGTATAGTCAATAACTTCGGTCTTGCCGTCTTCGATAAATTCTTCGGCACCTTTCTTGTCGCCGACATAGATAAACTTGCCGTCCTTCACCGCAAAAGCGTCTACAATCTGATTACCTTCGGAAGTAAAAATTTTGCCGTAAACCACGAGGTCGGCTTTTTTTACTGAATCTTTAGCACTCAAAATATTAACACTGCCTTTCTTAAAAAAAATTTTTTCTGTGAACTTTTAGATTTTAAAAGTTTGTACAGAAATTGAATTTTTTTAGAAATTCGACACGTTAAGAGATTTTTCCTTTACTGTATGTATTCTGCGTCATATAAACTTGCCGAGTTATTTTATTACAGTGAGAAAACCTTTTCTCCCTCGAAATAAGTAGCGGCAGGTTTGGCGGTATGAATCTCTTTCACGGGGCAGGTCAGCACGTCTTTGTTGACAAGTAAGAAGTCGGCGTACTTGCCGGTTTTAATACTTCCGCGTTCGTTTTCAATGCACATTTGCTTAGCGCAGTTTATCGTAAGACCGGTAAGCGCCTGTTCGCGTGTTATGAGTTCCTCAGGCCACCAAATGTCCCCGCCTTCAAAATAGCATACGCCGGTTAATGTAATTTCCATAATGCCGAAAGGATCGTCGGGACTGTTACTTAAAGCGGGGTAGTCTGTATGCAATGACGGGGTAATTCCGTTATCAAAGAATGACTTCATGGGGTAACCTTTTAACGCCATGCTTGCAGGCAACGTGGCTTTATTGTCTATAACTTGTTCTTTTTTGGCGTGGTGCCAAAGCATACCGGCGGTTACGTAAATGTTATTGTCCGCAATACGCTTATAATCCGGCTGATTGATGTTGCGAATGTGAACAATCGTATTTCGCATTTCCTTTTTGCCGCCTTTTATGTAGGCATTGACAACGCGATTGACGCCGGCGTTGCCGAGTGCATGTATGTGCATGATTAAGCCTTTTGCATTTGCCTTGCGCGTAATGTCTGCAATTTCCTCTTCCGTCCAATTCACGATACCTTGATGACCGTCGAGGTAGGGCGGATCAATGAATCCAGTGCCGCTT
>JAFTEG010000038.1 GCA_017453765.1 Selenomonadaceae bacterium | reverse complement strand
ATTTTTTACTATTTTTTCAATGAGTTCAAGCGGTTTTTGTGATTGATGACTGCGCTTAGCAATACAAGCCTCATTTAGCGGAATATCCCAAAAATCTCTTTCACCTGCGTAAAAAGTTCGCTTGCTGTCGCCGTTCGTGCCGAATATGATTAATTCATAACAATATCTATACCAATTTCCTGCATTCAAAATGGAGCCTTTTTTCCAAATTATCAAATTGCGCTGTATAAATTGCTGATTGAACAAAGGATATAAAAAAGGGTACGTCCGCCAATCGGTATTCACGTAAATACCCCCCCCGCCTTCAAGACGCGCTGACATTGGCTGAAAAGTTGTTTAAAAAACGGCGCGATTAAATTATTGTCAAGAAAACTACCTTTTAAACCGTTTGAAGTTGTACCGACGCAATACGGCGGGTCCATACAAATTAAATCTACCGAATTATCTTCAAGCCGCGCTAAGCCTTCTAAGCAGTCTTCATTGTAGATTTTATCAATGTCAATCATCGGTGACTCTCCTTTAGTAGCCGGACAAACATTTTCGCAAGTCCACTGACACTTCATAACCGTTACCTACTTTGTGCGTAGCCTTTTCGATAATGTAGTTGCCGTCGTAAAAGCCGTGACCTGCAAACTCTATGACGTTGCCGCTGAGATATACAAAGTTGCCGACAAGCGTCAATGAGATTTTAATTTCCTCTTTATTTTTTTCGCGCAATTTTTTCTTGGCAAGCTTTTCAGCCTCCGCCTGCGTTTCCACTTTCTGATTGACTTTAAGCGTCATCCCGTCTTTCTTCGACGCGTCGGTATATTCGGCGGAAATTTCCTCTGACTTTTTGCCGTGCTTGTATTCAACTTTGCAGGATTTATAAATTTTAGATATCGTAGCTTTACCGCCAAAATGTTTAATGGCGTCCGTGCCGTAGTGCAAAGTAACAATCGGCGATTGCCCTTCGTACTTTTCCTCGTCGAAGATAATCAATTTACGATCCGACGCTTTTAAAGCTAAGCCGTTGTCTTTACATAATTTCTGCAGAAATGCCAAATTGGATTTTTCCGATTGCTCGGCGCGTGCTATTTCGGGATCTTCTTTTGTATCGTAAAATAAGGTTAAACCCGCCTCTGCCGCAATGTCACCTGCGATTTTAGACAGCTTGACTTTTTCCCAACTTCGACTTTCATCAATGCTCCTAAGTCCCGTGCTATTCGGTATGGAATTAAGCTTGACCTTGCATTCATTGCCGCCGCCGTAACTGTAACTGTTTTCACATTCATCAATTTCAAACTCACCAAGCGGCAACGTGTCTATTTCACCTTCGCCATTCCAATCAAAACGAACCAATTCAATCGCCGCCGTGTCGCCGCGTTGCGGGAACCAATCTGCACACCAAATTCTATTGGCGTCGTGAAGTTCAATTTCTGCCGTATCTGCCTCGCCGTCCAAAACGTCAGTATAGGTAACGGATTTAACGTAACCGCTTATTTCGTCCGTGATATTTTTGCCGTTGACGTAAATATACGCCCGCACATTCCTTGCACTCATTAAACCCGTCACCTACTTTTCAATGTCGCTTAAAAAATTCGTTCAATCGACCCTGCCGCAATTTTCATTTTGCCTTTGAAGTCAGTCACCGCAATTTTGACAATATGCTTTTCCGGCTCCTTCGTGATCAGCGTTTGCTCGGCGATAAACCAATAATTGACGCCTTTCACTACCTGCTTGCCGACGTACATTAAACCTTTGTATCCTGCCCCTACAAGCTCGGGATTTTCAAGCGCTGAAAGTGCCGTCGCTACTTTTTGCGGCAACTTCGTTAAATCGGTTTTGATATCAAAATTTGTTGAACCTAACATTTCCATACCTCCAAAAAAAATTAACGCTTCCACGGCGGGAGCGTTTTTGTTTTAGTTTTACTAATCGCGGGTATTTCCAATTTCACGCCCGCCGAAAAAATAAATGTCGTGATATATTGCCTGTTGGCATTGATTAAATCTTCCGTGTAACGGCTGTCACCAAGCGTCTTATGCGCTATCACGTCCCACGTATCGCCGCTCTGTGTCGTATACGTCACGCAAAACCCCTCCTAGATTTTTCACGCATAAAATTATTAAATTCCTTTTCAAAACTTTCACGCGCCGAATAGGCGATCTGCTCGCCGATTTTCTTCGTGTCAACTTGCTCGCCGTTACCGCTGAGATTAACCGTTATATTAAAAGTTGGCTGAAATGCAGACGCCGAATAATCATTGGACGTGCCGCCTTCGTACGTCTTAACATCTTCCAACCGATTATCTGTCACGCTTGATTGCAGGTTTTGTATCCTGTCAAGCATTGGCGCCGAATTACTCTGCAAAGTAGGAAATGTACCGGTAGGGTGCATTATGTCATAACTTGCCTGAGCCTTCGCGCCACCTGTAATGTCGCCGATAACGTCAACCGGTTGCTTGCCGAAAATGCCGCGTAATGCGTCATTCGCCTTGCCAATCAAGCCGCCGATTATCGGTATTTTGTCAAAATTCACGCCGCCGACATTTTTAAAAATATCTGTTGGCAAATTACCCTGCGTTTGTGTTTCCGCCGGAAGGGTAGGAAATGTACCGCGCGGGTGCATAATCTCATAATCGACATTTCTGCCAATGCCGCTGAATATGTCAACGGGTTGCTTGCCGAAAATGCCGCGCAATGCGTCATTCGCCTTGCCGAAAATGTCACCTACAAACGGGATATCACGCAGATTAAAACCGCCAATATTCAGATTTTTGTATCTGTCTGTAGGCAGGGTAGTTTGCAACTCGGCAGGTGCATTTAAAATCGACGTCCGCGTATTCTGCCGCGTCATATTTCTTTGCGAATTTACTACCGATTGACGCTGTGCATTTACGATAGCTTGATAACTTCGACTGTTGGCAACTCGGTCAAGCGTCTTTTCGCGTGTTGGTGATTCAGACCGCCAACGCTGACTTTCAAACAAAATCGTCGGCGCGGGAATTTTTTCAGCTGGTTGCGATTCGGCGGGCGAAAATGTTTTGCGTACTTTGCTGATTAAGTTGCGGAATTTATCCAAATACCGTGCAAGGCTAGACGTGCCGTCCTGCTTTTCGGCAAATTCTTTCAGCTGTCGTTCCTGCTTAACGTGCTTGACTTGCTCGCTGTCATATTGCGTTATTACGTTACCTGCCGCGCCGTTCAAGCCGATTATGTTACCTAGCTCGT
>JAFTEG010000339.1 GCA_017453765.1 Selenomonadaceae bacterium | reverse complement strand
TTTTCTGCGGCAAGCTTTTTTCTATACGCATCTGTATCGCATTTTATCAGCGTTACAAACGCCTCTGATGAATATTCATCAAGCGCAACTTTTACGTCTTTAATCGGCGTCGGCGGATCTACTCTGCTTGCCAAAGGTTCTGCAATGTTGCGATCTTCGTTGCAAGACATTATGTAACCCAAAGTGTCTTCTGCGTCCGTCAACGCTTCATACAACGAATAGCCGCAGGTGCCTACAACGTCAATGTCAGGAAAATCCACCGCCCAAGCGTCTTCAACTTCTTTGTCTTTGTAAAAAATCGCAGGATACACATACTGCATAACTACCTACCACCTTTATATTAAGGAAAAAAATGGCGTCCTTGCCCAATTTTCCGTTTTTTAATTCAAGCCTGCAAGTTTCTTAATTCTGACTTCAATATTTTTAGGAACTTCTTGCGAACTGTGACAACTTACTTTGATTCTGGCGCCCGTTTCGGTATTTACCCACCAAGCGTGTCCGCCGCTGAATCCAATAAACTTGCATTTAGGAGTTTTCCTGAGCATTCTTTCAATTTCTGCCCAAGTCATTTAAACACCTCCTCTTAACTTGAATATATCATAATTCAATATAATCGTTTTATCAAGTTTACCAATAGCCGCTAACCATTACACCGGCAGGTGGAGGCATTAGAAGCTGTGAAATCTGTGCGTGTATGTTGGCAAAAATCTGTTGTTCCTGCGTCATATCATATTCATTTGAAATTGAAAGACGTATTGTCGCGTACTCTATCAGAAAGTCATCAAACTCACTCATAAACGGCGTTGAATCGTGCAACTTCAATTCTTCTATATCGTCAATCGTCCGCACCGTGTAGGCGGTTTCTTTTTTCGGCTTAGGGTACACCTTCAAATTTTTCAAGCCCTCGCGGTAAAACCAATGCGGCTTACCTTCCGCAGACTTTCGCCGTATGTGCTGAAAATTTGTTTCTTCAAGCGGTCTTTCATCGAAAATCTTCGCGTCGTAGCGTGAGTAAATTCTTGTAGCGTTACCAAAAACTTTGTCGAAATTGGAGCGAACTTTCTTGCCGGCAAAATGCTCTGTCGACGAAATGACTTTATCGCCTGCCGTAAGCTCGACAATTTTAATCGGAATGTGTTGTAGTTTAATTGTATCGTTACCCGCTTGCAAAATTCCCGCAGAAGTTGTCATTATCAGTTCCGGCTGTATCTCGGCTATTGTTCGGCGGATAAACCGCATAGCCGCGTTGACAACGTTCAAAATGTCGCGTTCATCGTAGTTAATCGCGTCTTCATCGTGAATTGCAATGCGGATTTTTTTTATTATGTCTTTAATCGGCGTCAAGGTTATCACCTCTCAAAAAATCTATCAGCTTAGGATTTTCCCGGATAAGGTTAATTGTTCCCGCCGCCAATTCGTCTATAAGTGCTTCATTTCGTGATTCTTCAAACATACCGCGTTCGTTCAGTACGGCGTGAAAAATCTCGTGCATTAAAAATTTAGCCTTTGTACCTTCACCTATCTTGTCACTTAAGCGAATCAAAGCAAGATTGTAATCGACATCAGCGCCGCACTCTTGACCGTCAACAATAATTCTTTCGTCTGTAATTTCCACTCGATAATTTACGGCATCAATCAATATGTTTTTTATCATCATTACCGCTCCTTTCTAAACGGCAGGCGACATACCACGCATAAGTGATTCTGTTGCCGCTTGCGTCAATGCACCGCCTTGATTTTGATTCGGTTGACCGTTCATCATCTGCGAAAGTGCAAAGAGTTGGTCTGCCTGTTCAGGTGACATTTCGCCTTGCATTTGCTCTTGCATTTGTTGAAGTTCAGGCGGCATTGTTGGCGCTTGTGCTTGCACCTGCATTTGAGCGGCTAATTCCGGCGCTAACTGCTGAATCATAGCTTTAACAAAGTAATCAGCAATTTCAGGCGCAATATATCCTGCCTTTGCCGCCATTGCGAATTGCAGTGCCAACGGTACGTCTTTGATATTGATAGCTTGTCTGAAATCTCTATTCTTAATTTCTTCAAGCCGCAGTTGGTGTTGCATTTGCTCTTGTGCCGCCTTTGCCTGCGAATCTTGACGCTGTCTCCAACGTTGCTTAATTTCTTCTTTACTCGGTATATCTGACAAGTCAAGAATAATGTCAAATACCAAATCACCAGGTACGCCAAGCTTGCTTACGCCGTCAATCAGCGTCCAAAGTTGCGCCTGCCTATGCGTCGTGCTTGCTGAAATATCAGAAATTACAATATCAAAATCGCCGTGTGATAAATCGTTCAAAGTTTTTACCACCGTTCCCGCAATAGGATCTTGCTCGACAACTTGCTGATTAACGGTAATGAATTGTTGACCGTTGGTGCCTTCAATGCGGTATGCTTTTTCGGCAGTATAGAATTGCGGAATTATTCCTGCGCGTCCTGTCTTCCCCCACAATAAGCGTGCAACTTTCCTCTTTGAATTTTTCAAATTGTCGAAAATTACCGCCAAATGGGTTGCAGCCTGCCGCTGTTTTAGCTCGATGGCGCGCCCGCTTGCTGATGACGGCAAGTCGGTACCAAGTAAAGCCTCATTAATGCCCGATATCGCCACTAAGTCATTGGTAGCCTGCGTTTCCGCCTGCGCTAATCCTGCGGGAAATTGACCGATCTGCCGTTCAATGATTTTCGGCGCACCATTGCTGAAAGTTCCCGCCAAAACACGCTGATAGTGACCCGGTAAATTGCCTTTACGTTCAAACTCGGCAAATTGTTTCTCCGACATAGCCCCGTCCTCGATAAAACCTCCCCCGTTGCCTGTCGTATTAAGGACGTGCAAAAGTTGTATTCGGCGCTTGTTAATTTCTCTTTGCGGCGATTTTAAATCTCTTACGAATCCTGCAGGAATTTCATCACCGCCTAAACCGTAGTAGTAGCACGGAAGTGGTACAAGCGGAAATTCGCCGTGTTGGTACGGTGAAGGCATTTCTTCAAGTATGATTCTATCGAAGAATACGCAGACTTTTACCACCGATACAGTTTTTTCATTCGTGCCGACAATCAAGCCCGACATTAAAATTTCCGGCGTCAATTCTTCAGGCGCAATTTCTTCACCCGTTGCAAGAATCACGGTGACTTGCTTTTCACGCGTTTTGTACCAACATTCAACTACACGAACTTTTTGCAGTTCACGCTTATACCAAAGTAAATCATCTGTCTTAGGCGCCACCTCTGATTCGTAGCTGTCATAAACGGAATACTGCGCGTCGATAGCCTCTGCGTGTTCGGGGTAAATCTCTTTCAAATCTTCCTTGTCGACCCACTTCGCACGGCAGATATATTTGGCGTCCGAAAAATCGGCTTCGTGCGTTTCAGGATCTATGAAAATTCCAAAAGGATCTTCGCGCTTAACATATGCCTCTCCGTCCGTCCCGTCTTCATTCACTTCATAGCCTACAAAGAACCAACCTATACCGCCTATCGCCGAATCGATAAACACCGCTGATTCTTGCGTATCGTAATCGCAGGTATCAAGAATGTACTTTGTAATGCCTTTACGAACCTGCGCAATTTCACCGTCATCAGGCGTACGTGCTAGAAAGTCTATATCTAGCCGATTGACACGCTGGTAACCACTAAGCAAGCTCAAAAGTGGACGTATACGGTTAATCACTATCGCCGGTCTGCCACTTTGTTCAAACGCTTTTATTTCAGATTTACTCCACTGCTTACCTTCGACAAAATCATAATCTTCACGCGCCTCGTCCTGCCAACGCCGCGAACGGTCAACCGCTTCACGGAACCAACGCCGATAAAGCCCAATGCCTTTACTTTCATAGCGCGGATCATCCGGCATAAGTTCACCTTCAACCGCCAAAGAATTTTTAATCATCTCGGCGACATTGCCAATATCTTGCATTGCCACTTTCACACCGCCTTCACTCCGCAAGTTTTGTCCGCGTCCTAACTCTCAAATAGTAATCACTCGTGACCTTCGCACATTCGCTGGCTAGATTTTTTTCAAATAGCTGTATAGTATCCATTGAATCAACTACCACCGTTAATTTAAATCCTGCAATGAATTTTCGACTAATCGCCAGCAAGTCATCTGAATCATAGCTTGACTTTTGAACGCCCTCCGTGAAGATTTTAAATTTATAATCCACGTTCAAACCGTCAATCAGATTTTTTACATTGGTAATGAAAGCAGAATGTTTCGTCCACACGTCCGAATTACAAGCCGCCGTTATCACCGCTACTAGAGCCATTTCAATCACTCCCAATAAAAAAGCACCTGCCAACTTGCAAGTGCAATCGCTACTAATATGTCCACGCCGAAATTTTTTCTTCCTTTCGGTAGCCGTCACGTTGTTTAGCCGGAACCGGTTTCATCGGCGCCCAAGGTCTTGACAAACAGGCATACGCACAGACATCGATTAAATGGTCTTCTCCGTCCGTGTCGTACGTTTCAGCGTTATGTGGATCGTGACCTAACATTGGAATTGTCCGCGCAGTATGCACGCAGTTTGTGAAAAACCTTATCGCCGGAATAAATTCGCCGTCGGAATTTTTATTGCCAATCAGCCGTTGCTTAAAAGCGTTTGCACCTTCCACGCGACCTTTTGAACTTTTGCTGAATACCGCCAATCCTGCCTTAACCAATTCTTTGTTTATCGCCTCTGCTATCGTTTCACCGGTAACGCCGTTTCTCCCCCAGCAAGCGGAATCAAGATAGCCTGCCGTGACGTTCTCTTCTTTCTTTTCAATCTCCGCAATTCGCCTTCCCAACTGCTGAGCAGTTTCACCGGTGCCAACGTTAGCGCGTCCGCCCCAACCGTACAGTTCGCGATAAGCCCACAAATTACCGTCAAAATCGACTGCAAACCACAATACCGCATAAGGCTTAGCAAGTCCCCAGTCTGCCGCCCTAAAACGCCGCCACTCGGCAGGTATTTTAAACGGCTTGACCAAGTGCTTTTTCTCATCCCATTCACGGAAAAATTGTCCAGTAGGAACTCCCCACTGCCCTAAGCCTGCGACCAAATATCTTTGATAATCGGTTTTCTTCATATCCTCGAACAATTCTCTATCCTCATCGGAAAGCCATTCGTTCTGTTGGTACGTCGTTGTTAGCGCCAAAACGTTTTCATTCGGCATATCAAAGAATCGTGCTTTTATCCAACACGAGCTGTCCCACGGATTTAATGTCAAAGTGCATTGGAGAAAATAACCTACAGGCAGTTCACCGCGCAGTGATTCATCTAACCGGTTAAAATCTTCTTCCGATATTTCAAACGCTTCCTCGACCCAGAGAAAACATAAATGACCGTGCGACACCGTGATTGACGTGATTTTTAATGGATCGTCTAAGCCGCGAAATATTATTTTCTGTCCTGTCGGCAGATATTCAAGTTCAAGCGGCGATACACGCGACTTCCAAAACTCCCCGACGCCGAGCCGATTTATCGCCCAACGCAACTGTGCAAAGCAACTATCTTTAAGCGTCGACGCCGTTTTCCGTACTACAAGCGTATTGGCGAGCGGATATTCAATCATTCTGCAAATGATATTGAGCGCCGTCGTTGTCGACTTCTTACTTGCGCGCGAACCTTTCACAACTCGATATCTGCCCTTCCAATTCCAAAATTTCCCGTAACCTTTACCAACGATATCGGGAAGATAGACTTTCTTCACTCCGTCCAATTACTTCACCTGCCTTTCCGACCGCGTAGAATCGATTTTAACGCCTTCAAAAAGCCTTTCACGATATTTATATTGACTTCCATTTTGACCGCCTCAGCGCCGATTTAAGCGTCTTCACTCCAAATAGTAAGCTGTAATGCGCTTTATACAACCACCTAAATTTTCAATCCTTTATCTTATAATATATGTTTTATAATGTATTGTACTTTTAAAAATCTCTCGCGCGTATATAAATATGATTAGTACCTTTAATCGCATTGAATGCCCTATAGGTTTTTTGAAACTATAATACACGTTTTAACATATATTTCAATCCTGTTCGGTGAAGTGCCTAAACTCTCTACCTCATTATATGTTTTATCGTGTATTGTACTTTTAAAAATCTCTCGCGCGTATATAAATATGATTAGTACCTTTAATCGTATTGAATGCCCTATAGGTTTTTTGAAACTATAATACACGTTTTAACATATATTAATCTTCTAATTCACCGCCGCCGCTTATGACGATCGGAACGGTACCTGACACTTGAATTTCAGTTTTGAAAGCGCCGTGTATTTTGGCAAGGTATTCTGCCGCCTTCAACCGGTCACGCGTACTTATCGGCACTTTCACTATCTCCGACTTGCTGAATCCTTTTCCGGTACCGACCGTGACAACCACAACATCTTCCTTTTCGCCGCGCATCACCGCCGTCATATATTCCAACGTCTCTTTCAAATCTGCCGTGCGCGAACTCTCCAATTCCTTAAGCCGTTTAGCTATTTCCCGTGAAATAACTGGTTTTGACAAGTTTTCAGTGCCGATTCGATTAGCCATTTTATCAGAATAACCCGCAGACCTCGCCGCCTCGCTGGCGTTACCGGTTTTAATATAAAAATCAATGAATCGTTTTTGCCGTTCAGTCATCTCACCACCTCCCCAATAAAAAAGGCGTCGATTAATTTCGACGCTTAATTTTTTTTACTCTTAAGTTTACGAGCTACTTCAAAAGAATTGCAATAATCATCGCGGCAATGCCGAGTAACGTCACAATATTAAGGTTACGCCCGCTTGATTGTATATTCTGTAAACTTGTCCTAATTTCCGACATCTCCGCTGCGCGTTGATTATCCTTTACAAGCATTTCCGCACGAAGTTCTTTAATTTCTGCCGCACGCTGATTATCCCTGTCGCGCATTTCTGCTTTGAAGTCGCTAAGCTCTTTACCAAAGTGGTCAAGCTTTAATCCAAATTTATCAATACGCGCATTCGTCTGATCAATCTGCCGCTGAAATTCGGTGTTAATTTTTTCTTGCCTTGTCATCACGTTTCACCGCCTTTGTGCTTTTCGATTAAAGCTTGCAGTGCATTATTAAAAGCCAGCGCCGATTGAACAAATTCAGAATCAATATCTACAGATTTTAAACCGTTCGGATTATCGCACCTCCCCAACAAATAATCTGTTGACACGTTGAAAGCGTCTGCAATTTTTACAATAACCTCCGCCGAAGGTTTAACTTTAACTTCATAAACTTGATAAGCTTGCGGGGTAACTTCTAACACGTCGGCAACTTCCTTTTGTGTCAACCGGAAATCTTTACGAAATCGCCTCAAGGATTCTGCAATCGTCATTCTCATCACCTCTTGTATATTTTACTACCAATTTTCAAAATACACAATATATTTTTTGAAAGTAATTAAAATTTTTTTTGAAATAAGTATTGACTTTTCAAGTTATTGATTGTATACTACGCACTACAAACAACAAATCACTTGAAACTACACAAGGTAAGAAAACAAAAGGGAGCGGAATCCCGAACCGAAAAGGAAGGTTTTCAAGCCTACGATCTTTGACAACTGAATAGTGAAAAATCTCCTAAAAAATCTCCATTGGACAGAAAGACACTAATTAAGGTTGGAATGATACAGTCAAGGGCGAAGTCGTGAATCATTGCCTGCGGACTGTATACTCGAGCCTTAACGCTCAAAATGAAAGGAGATTTTTAAAATGAAAGATTATGCGATTATTCCGGCGTCGGTAGTTGATGAATTTGACAGAATCGAAATGGCAATTACGCGTTCGATTGAAAACTATCTTCACCTTTCAGCGCGTGTTTATCTTACGGATAACGAACCTGAATTTACGGCGGCTTGGTATGCAATGTCACGCGACAACAGCTACGTTAAAGAGTATGTCAGCAAATTAACCAATAAGGTTTACCGTTTCGACGCGATTTTCAACGAAGAGACAGGACGCTATGACGCCGAAGGATTTATCGAAGACCCGCTTACTTTTCACCGTCTGCTGAAATTGGAAAGAGAGCTTGAAAACCTTTTTGACGCCAGAGAACAGCTTTTTTACAAATACGGTGTGGAAGAAATGTGGCAGGCGTCAGATAAGAAAAAAAGCGCATAAAGCGCAACAATCCCACGTAAATTATAAGCTTTAATTGCAAACATTTCAAGGTTGATAGGAGACAGTCAACGGTACACGGTTTAATCGCCCGTCGGACTGTCTAAATGAGCCTTGACGCTCTAAAAGAAAGGAGATTTTTTAAATGAAAGATTTTGTTGCTAACGCCACCGTCGATTATGACGCTCTCGAAACGTGGGAAATCGCCGAAATTTTTGGGCTTGACGAGGAGCAGGAAGAAATCTTGAAAGCGGCTATTGAAGAACAGATTAATTTTTCTGCGGAAGAAATTGTCGACAAAATTTTGAACTATGAATTGGTGCTTATCACGGACGTTAAGAATACCTTTGAAGTCGGTTATTATCTTGCAACTGAACGCTTTGGCGTAAACTTTGGTGAAGATCCTTTTTATACCGAATGCTATTTTGACTTTGAAGGATTCGGCAAAAATTATCTTTACTACCACAATGACATTTGGCTTACCGAATACGGACTTTTGGAAGATATAGGTTAAAAAATTACCTGACCTGCCGTAGGAGTTAATTCAAGGTTGATAGGAGACAGTCAACGGTAAACGATTTAATCGCCCGTCGGACTGTCTAAATGAGCCTTGACGCTCTAAAAGAAAGGAGATTTTTAAAATGAAAAAGGTAACAACGGCAAGAGTCCCTACCGAAGAAATCGAATCTTTGGAAGGCAAATTGACGACCCTTAATTTCTTTGCGCCTAACACCAATGAATATATGGCGGCTTGCATTGACACCATCAAAAATTGCTACGCTAGAATTGCGCAGGCGGAAGACAAGCTTTGGCAGTTCCAGCTTGAAAAAGAAAATTATGAACGCGATGTAACGGCTCTTGAAAATGAAATTGCCAACCTTAAGCTGATTGACGCGATTGACGATATCGGTGGCAGTGCAGACGCGGTAGATGCAAGTGTAGCGGCAATGATTGACCTTAACTCGGCGAATGACTTCACGGCGGCGGAAACATTGAAACCTAAAAGTCAAATTACCGATGAAGACGTCCGCCTCTACAATCGCATAAAAAACGAATTTAAAATCAGTTACGGTAAAAACGGCCGCGCGTCTTGGTACCACTTAGAAGACGAGTACGTCGAAAAGAAAGACGGCCCTATCTGCCTCGCACCCACCGGGCGTAAGATTTGGCAGCGCTATAGTAAAGAAACCATAGAGTATTGGTTTGCGTCTGGCATGGTCTTCAACTGTTGGTGGGATTGGAATGAAGTAGATTTTTCGGCAGAAAAATTCAAGGCAATGTACGACGCCGAACACAATTCCGAAAACGCCCATAAATAAAAAAACGCCTTAAGCGCGAACATACCATAAATATTTTGAAGTGCAAAAAGCACTTCTTTTTTTTGTTAAATATTTTTGCCGCCGAATTTAAGCAACTCGTCTTCATCAGCAAACCTGCCGAAAGACCAATTACCGGCGCTGTCGGTGAAAGTGAAAGTGGTTTGCTTGAACTTCAATTTGCCTTCCGGCGTGATTGAGTAATGTCCTTCGACTTTAGCTTCCCCGCGTTTAATCGAATCAAGCAAGCCCGCTTCTGCCGCCTCTTGAGCAGTCAACATTTCTACATTTCTGTCTATCATAAATTTTTACCTCCAAATTAAAAAATCGGCATCCTTGCCGAAAAATCCACTTTGAAAATTATATCACGCATTTTTTGAAGTTATCGCCGCGATAAGGAAAATTCAAACATAAATTAAATTTTACACATAAATTAAATTTAATTGAACTGCCTGAAGTGCCGCGTACATTTTCACAAGCTCCAATAACCGGCGCCGCGTCGAATCGGAAATATTTAATTCACTACAAGTCTTGCGATAATCTTCAGAACGGTACCGTCTTTTCGCAACTTCCAAACGGCAGTCATTTTGCGTAGCACAATAGCCGTAAGTCTTGTCGATAACATCAAGCCAGCGTTCGGGATATTCAATAATTTCACCGTCTTTTAAAATAACCTGTTTTAGCGGAGTCAAATTTTTCACTGCCTGCATTGCCGTAGGATCGGATATCCCGCCTGTATCTACCAGCTTAAGCGTGCCACTTGATATCCCGCTTGTAAGGCGTGCACGAGCAACGGCGTCTCGTATTTCTTTCTCACGGTAGAAAATGAAATCTATCTTCCTCATATACGAATCACGCGAACGCGACTGCCTTTGACTCATAGCCCCACAACTCCAAACCATTTACGGGACAGCGGATTAACCTCTAATTGCCGCTTTCAATGCGGCTTTTTTTGTTTGCATAAGACAGTAACTTATTCGCCACAAGTTTTATTTCTTCAACCGTCATATCTTGGCGTATGATATTAGCTACCAACTCAACGATTTTGGTGTTTGTTGCCGATTTTGTATTTTCATTAACGGCTTTTTTCGGCGGATCGTTGGTAGGTTTTTCTTTCAAAAAATGTTCGCGGAAAAAATTGTACGTGTCATCAACGCTACCTTCCAAGCATTCTGTTTCATCGAGCATAGCAAGGAATTGCGCAATTTCTTCTTGCGTGCCGTCGAGTTCCAATTTTGAAAGTTTCATCAAAATTTCCTCCTTATGATATAATTTTAAGAAAAGGGCAGGTATAAATTATGGACTGTTTAACATTACTCTCCAACGCTTTTTCAGCAGGTGCAGGCGCATTCGCCGGAGCATTAGCGGCTTATTTTTTGGCTTGTCGGCAGGATAAACGCCGCGCTATCGCCGATTATGTAACCTTATTGCTGTTAATCTATGAACACCTTGACGCAGTTTATAAACTTCTTTCAAACATTCCGACCGATTCTGTGAAAGAAGTTAACGGCGAAAAAGTAGTTGTTTTCACAATGCCGTTTCCGCAATTCGCGTTGACGCCGCAACAACTTCAAACGTTAATGGAAGTGTCGCCGGATAAACAAATGCCCGCCGCGCTGATCCAGTTCAAAAATTTTTTAACGGTGCATTCTCAACGAATAGCTAAAGACGGTGTCAACCTTCTGCCGCTGGAATATGTCCGCCTGCAAGAAAGGCAACTGAAATTTATGCTACTGTCAGTGCGCGTACAATATGAGCAACAGACTAATGACGCCTTCCCGCTAGAATAATTCCCGTTATTGAAAACGTCACTAAAAACGCAGTTACAAATAAAATTGCGTACATTATCATTACTCCTGCGATTTTTTGAAAAATCTCGCGCTTTCGGTTATCGGTATACCTGCTTCCGTCGGAATGTAAATTACATCGCTGTCCGATTCTCTAAGCGCTTCGATCCACAGATAATGAATATAGGCGTCATTATTCTGCAAACTGTCACCGATAATCTTATTCGCCTGCGCCACGCCCTGCGCTCTGATAATCTCGGCATTGGC
>JAFTEG010000338.1 GCA_017453765.1 Selenomonadaceae bacterium | reverse complement strand
GGTCGGCGTTGCAAAAGATGATAAGGGCATACTTGGACAAAGATGCGACAGATCTTTATGCGGCAAGTTTCTTGATGAGCGATGAAGAAGACGACGGCAGCAACGACGACGCGGACGAAGAAAATGTTGCATTGACGGTAGATTATAACTTCGACGATGAAGACGACGACGATGAATTAATTGACCCGCCCGAACTCAAAGACAATAAAAAAGTTGAAATTAATTTGGGCGACGACTGGCGCGACGATGCTAAACACGTTGCCGATGAAGTCGAAGGCTCACCCGCGCAGAATACCGACGTTACACACACCGACGCTTTTTATTATGAAGAAGCGGAAATTTTGCGCGCAAAAGTCACGGACGCGGAATTAGCAAAAATTAAAGCTATGTCCTATGACGAACGCGGCAAGCTTATGATTGAAATTAATCAACTTGACTTGCGAAATATTTTCCCGCTTGACCGTCAAGGTAAAGGCTTTATCTGCCCTGTTTGCAGTAACGGCTCAGGACATAGCGGCGACGGAATCAAGCCTATTTGGAACGAATCGGACGGCGGCTATTTTTGGCATAATTGCCTTTCACACCAAGATTTTCAGGGAAAATTAACAGATCTTATATCTTCATTAAACAATCTGAAAGGCAAGGGAAATTGGTATAAAGTTTTGGCTATTGGGCAAAAGATACTTGACTACGCCGAATCATCATCATCACCGACATTTAACTTTGAAAAATATTCCACCCAAAAAGAAATGTCGCCGGAAGAAATCGCACTGATAAAAACCGACCTGCGCGAATCACAAGCGAACATTGACAATTTACCGCAGGAGGATAGACGCGGGCTTAGTGTCGACACTTTACAGCAACTTCATTTCGGTTATATCGCGCAGTGGATACACCCTAAAAATCGACTCGATGAAAAAAAACTTTGCTCTTCGCGCAGAATCATTATCCCGACGAGTGAAAATTCCTATACCGCCGTTTTGCCCAAACTTGACCGCAACGAAAAAAATAAAAAATACCGCGCTATGTTTGCGGGGACTAAAGACAATATTTTTAATGCCGCCGCTATAAGCACTGCTAAAACCAATATTATCGTCGAAGGCGAATTTGACGCCGCGTCCGTTTTTCAAGTTGCGGGCGACAAAGTTAATATTTGCGCTATCGGCGGCACGGGTAATCAAGAAAATCTGATGAAATTTCTTGACGCTAAATTTACCACGAAGGAAGAAAAACTTCAACTTAAATTTATTGTGCTTATGGACAATGACGACGCAGGAATTAAAGCGTCGAAAGATTTAACTGCCGCCTTGATAAAAAACGGTTTCCCCGCAACTGCCGACTTCTTGGTTTTCGGCGCCGATAAAGTTGACGCCAACGATATTTTATGCCAACAAGGCGATGATGCTTTACGGACGCGCATTGAACAAATTATCGCTGATTCGCACGATAAAATTTCTCAAGTCAAAGAAAATATTTCGGCAAGTAATGTCGCCGATAAAAACGCCGATGATTCGGATACTTCTCTTTATTCGCAATTAAAAGAGATTCAAAAGAAACTTGCTGATTTTGAGGCCGAACAAAAAAACGCCATTGAACGACTGAAAAACCTTGAAAACTTTGACAGCGAATCAGTTTTTGCAGAAGAAATTACCAACGCCGCCGCCTTCGCTAAACTCTTTGATCGCAAAATTTATTCCGACTTTATACGCGCAGTCAAACTTTACGGCGATGAACACCCGGAAGAAAAAGCGGCGATTAATGACTTGAAAGCGGTTATCAAGGACTACGCAGAAATTATTTCTTAT
>JAFTEG010000337.1 GCA_017453765.1 Selenomonadaceae bacterium | reverse complement strand
TGCCGCGACGATTTTATTTAAAACGTCCGTGACTTCCAAAATCTGCACAAAGTACAAAATGCCGCATATGTTTAACGTCATCTTAACATCAACAGCGCCGAGAAATATTTTTTTAGCATCGACGCCGCGTCCCGCCAATTTCAATATAAAGTACATTGCGACTATTACAATGCACGTTGCGACGGACGCCGTTAAGCCCGCAAACACTACGATTAAAAATATTGACACGACCGGTAACAGCGCCAATTTCAAGGCTTGTTGTTCGTGCAAAATTTCTTCCGCCGACTCTTCTTTGTCAACGCCGCGCAGATTTTTTATCGGACGAATCAGCACGAACCAGCCGACTGCAAAAGCTAAAATCGTTACCCAAGACAGACTGCGTAAAAATTCGCTGAACGTCACGCCGGCTATACTGCAGGCAAGAATTAGACCCGGTACTATCGGATTTGAAAATTCAAAAATGTGGCGGAACCAAAAATTTATCGCCGCCTTATGCTCCGGCGAAAGGTTTAAACCGTCACTCAATTCCTCGACAATCGGCGCTGAAAATCTTGCACCGCCCACTGAAGGCAGTAAACCCAAAAATGCAGGCATTATCGCTAAAAGCACCTTTACGCCGGAAAATTTTTGTTGCAACGCCTTCACCATATCGGTAAGCACGCCGCTAAGCCGCAGTTCAATTTCAAGACACATTACGAAGTACAGCGCAAAAACTATGTCGTAGGTACGCGGCAGGGTGAATGTTTCGTACGCCGCCTGCGTCAAGTGAAAAATGTCGGCGCTTTGTGTTATCCAAATAAAAAAGCCGCCTGCAAGCATACATACGCCTATTTGCAGTTTGAACCGCAGTAGGACGATTATTATCAGCAGGGCAAGCGTTAGAATTAAAAATATGTTCATGGTAGGGATTAGGGATTAGGGAATAGGGATTAGGGATTAGGGGTTAGTAGCTAAATTCGTACTGCACGGAGGCAAGCGCCGATATTGCGGCAGTGTCCGTCTTCAAAATTCTTTTGCCAAGTGACACGCTGACGCCGCCGTAAGATTTTATTTCCCGCACTTCACGTTCAGTAAAGCCGCCTTCCGGTCCGATAAGCAGAATTATATTCTTGTCGCAGTCACAAAGTTTGTATTCGCGCAGAATTTTTTGCAACGGAACTTCCTGTTCATTTTCATAGCAGAAAATTAAAATCGCGCCCTTGCCGTCAAATTTTTTCGCACCATTTTTATCGGTACTGCGAAAAATGCCGAGAGTCTTTGAAATGTCTTTAAGCCAATCCGACAGCTCACGAATTTCACCAATTTCCGGCAGTGTATCACGCGCACATTGTACAGCCGCCTCTTTGGCAACACGCGCCCAACGCTCAAGCTTACTCTTAGCACGGAAGGTGCCGGGACGTGCTATCGTCCTGTCCGAAATAAGCGGCTCAATTCTGTCAACGCCCAATTCCGTCGCTTTTTCAACTACCGCGTCGAATTTATTTTGTTTCGGCAAACATTCTGCCAGCGTTATGCGCTTGGTATAAATTTCTGCCGCGTCCGATTCTTCATTCATAATTTGTACCGTTTCGGGATTCACTTTTGTAATTTTGCTTACGCACTTTGCACCGATACTTTCATTGCTGAATGTCGTAAGCTCGATAACCGCCGTGTTGCCCGCCTTGTCTACGGCAACTATCCTGTCGCCTTTTTTCGCACGCAAAGAGTACGCAAGGTGCCGCGCATCTTTGCCGGTTATCGTCACATTGTCCGAAATGACATCTTCCAAAAAAATCCTTTTCATTAAAAAAGACGCCTCCGCCGTTTCGTTTTCAGTAGAAATTTTTAAATTTATATTTTCACTTTTATTCGACATATCAAAAAAATTTCCTGCAGAAAACTTTTTCGCGTGACGGCGCCAAAAATTTATTCATAGACGTGGAAAAGGGAACTGTTGAACGAGATCAACAATTCCCTTTTAAAAGAGCCGCTCCAAAATGCCGCTTCCTCCTAATGTCTGAAACCTGCTACTCGCAGGTGGGTACCTTAAGTTCAACTTCTGTTACTTGTTCAAGTAGTACAATTTTCCATCCGCCGAATCAATTCAAGTTCCCTTAATCAAATGTAGGTTAGACATTGCAAAAGTCCCCGTACATTCCAGAATTTCCTCTTTCGGCGATTATGATAGCACAAAAACATTTTCATTACAAGCGAAATTTTATGTCGCGAAAAAATTTTTAGGCGCCAAAATTTCCGTTCTCATTAATTCTCAAATTCAACATATGATTGAAATGATAATTTGTCGCAAAATTTTCCTAGAAAAATCACGGGGTTTTGTCAAAAATCTTCCACGAATCTTTCAGAAATTGTAAACCAATGAGTGATTTTCAGTTTTTGTCGCTGTGCTATAACGTTTATGTCCGAAATAACTGCGTGAACCATAACAAAAATGTACGAATTTCAATCATTAATTGATTTTGGATTTTGCCAAAAAAATTTCCTCGAAAAATCACGGGGTTTTGTCAAAAATCTTCCACGAATCTTTCAGAAATTGTAAACCAATGAGTGATTTTCAATTTTTGCCGCCGTGATATAACTTTTCTGTCCAAAATTTCCATATAAACCATAACAAAAACGTACAAATTTCAACCGGTAGTTGAATTGAAAATTTGCCGAAGAGTGAAGGCAAAAAAATTACGGGGTTTAGGCAAATCTGTTTCCCCCGTTTTTCAACTTATGATTGATTTTTCAGCATTTCAAAAATTTTTTAAGCGCCTGCCCCGTGTATGAAGTTGGAACCTGCGCGACTTCTTCCGGTCTACCGAAGGCAACCAGCTGACCGCCTTTGTCGCCGCCGTCCGGTCCCAAGTCAATAATATAATCGGCGCACTTAATCACGTCCAAATTATGTTCAATGATTAAAACCGTGTCGCCGCGATTTACAAGACGCTGTACCACGTCGATCAGCTTTTTCACGTCGTCGAAGTGCAAGCCGGTAGTCGGCTCGTCCATAATGTACATATTTTTTGCTTGCGTAACGGGACGTGCCAACTGCGCGGCAAGTTTTACGCGTTGTGATTCGCCGCCGCTTAGCGTGTTGGCGGGTTGACCGAGTTCAATGTAGCCTAAGCCTACGTCGTGAAGGACTTGCAACATTCGCTTAATGGCGGGGACGTTGCCGAAAAATTCCAGCGCCTCGTCTACCGACATTGCCAACACGTCGGCTATACTTTTACCCTTGTACTTAACCTCAAGCGTCTCGGCATTGAACCGTGCGCCGTTGCAGACTTCGCAGGTTACGTAAACGTCGGGCAAAAAGTTCATCGGTATTTTCAAGACGCCGTTGCCGCCGCACGTTTCGCACCTGCCGCCTTTCACGTTAAAGCTGAATCTGCTTGCCGTGTAGCCGCGAATCTGCGCGCCCTGCGTGTCGCCGAAAAGCTTGCGTATTCTGTCAAAAATTTTAGTGTACGTCACAACGTTTGAGCGCGGTGAACGTCCAATCGGGTCTTGGTCAATTTTTATCACCGTTTCAATGCCGTAACTTTTTAAAAGCTCCTCGTCATTATAAAGGCTGTGGAAGATAACCCTTTCGACAAGCGTTGACTTGCCGGAGCCTGAAACGCCGGTGACAATCGTCAACACGCCAAGCGGCAGTTTAACGCTTAAATCGCGCAGGTTATTGGCGTGAATATGTACAAAGCCTATGGAATGTTTAGCCTTACGCCGCTTAGTCGGCATTGGAATGGTTTTTCGTCCGCTGAGGTAATCGCCGGTCAATGAATTTTCATTCCGTGCAACTTCATCAGCCGTACCCTGCGCCACAACTTCGCCGCCTTGCTTACCCGCGCCGGGTCCAATGTCAACCAGCATATCAGCCGCACGCATTGTTTCTTCGTCATGCTCGACTACCAATAACGTGTTGCCTAAGTCGCGCAGATTTTTCAGCGTCTCCAAAAGTTTTTCATTGTCATGCTGGTGCAGACCTATTGACGGCTCGTCCAACACGTATAAAACGCCGGTTAGCGCGGAGCCTATTTGCGTGGCAAGACGTATGCGCTGAAATTCGCCGCCTGACAACGTTGCGGACTTACGTGACAAGGTTAAATACTCCAATCCTACGTCGCGCAGAAATTTCAGCCGCGATTTAATTTCTTTTAACACCTGCCGCGCAATTTGTTTATCCGTGTCACTGAGTTTATCTGTCAGCTCTTCAAAAAACGTCGCGCATTTGTCAACGGACATATCTACAACGTCAGCAATATTTTTTTCGCCTACCGTGACGCTTAAGGCGGCGGGATTAAGACGCTTGCCGTGACAGTGCGGACAAGTTTCAAAACCGGCGTCGTTGTTTTTAAATTCATGTACGGCGTGCATCCATTCAAACATCGTGTCCCAGTTAAGCTGTTCGAAGATTTTGCCTAAGCCGTCGCAATGCGGACAAGCGCCTTTGGGACTGTTGAAAGAAAAAAGTTGCGGGTCGATATCGGGCAAACTTATGCCGCAGTCTACGCAAGCATTTTTTTCGCTGAATGTGAGTAAGGAGTTAGGAGTTAGGAGTGAAGAGGGATTAGAATTTTCCATCGATCCATCGATCCATTGATCCATCGATCTAACAACTTCTTCGCTGAATGTGAGTAAGGAGTTAGGAGTAAGAAGTGAAGAGGGATTAGAATTTTCCATCGATCCATCGATCCATTGATCCATCGATCTAACAACTTCTACGTGAACAATGCCGTTGCCGAATTTAAGCGCCGTTTCCAGCGAATCTGAAAGGCGTGAGCGTATGCCGTCGCGCATAACCAACCTGTCAACTACCAAGTCAATCGAATGCTTTTTGGTTTTTGCAAGCTTAATTTCGTCGTCAAGCTCCTTAATTTCGCCGTCAACCTTTACGCGTATGAATCCTGCAGTTTTAAGTTGCTCGAAAACTTCTTCGTGCCGCCCTTTCTTTTGATTGACAATCGGCGCCAAAAGTGTAAAGCGCGTACCTTCGTCAAGTTTTAAAATCTGCGCAAGAATTTGGTCGAGACTCTGCGCGGTGACGGGTTTGCCGCATTTGGGACAGTGCGGCTTGCCTATACGTGCGAAGAGTAAGCGCAGGTAGTCATAAATTTCAGTGACGGTGCCGACGGTGGAGCGGGGATTGTTATTCGTAGTTTTTTGGTTAATGGCAATGGCGGGGCTTAAGCCTTCAATCTGCTCAACGTCCGGTTTATCGGGCAGACCCAGAAATTGCCGTGCGTAGCTTGAAAGTGACTCCATGTAGCGGCGTTGCCCTTCTGCGTAGATTGTATCGAATGCAAGGGAACTTTTGCCGGAACCGGAGACGCCGGTTATTACTACGAATTTTTCACGCGGTATTTCAACGTTGATATTTTTTAAATTGTGAACCCTTGCGCCGGTGACTTTTATTGAATCCAAATTTTTAACTCCTTGCCAAATTTTAATTCTAAATTCTAAATTCAAAATTCTCATTACGCATTACGCATTAATAAGCGTTGCTTGTTCGCGCAGTTTAGCAATTCTGTCCTCAGTGGCGGGGTGAGTAGAGAAAAGCCCTTTCAAAAATTTTGCCGTGCCGTCGAAAGGATTAATAATAAACATATGCGCGGTAGCGTTGCCTGCATTTTCAAGCGGCGGGTTGTTCATTGCGTACGTCTCAATTTTATTCAGCGCGGCGGCAAGGTACATGGGGTTGCCGCAAAGTTCGCCGCCGGTTTTATCTGCGTCATATTCGCGTGAACGTGAAATAGCCATTTGAATAATTGACGCGGCTAAAGGTGCAACGATTATCACGGCAAGCGTGCCAAGCATGCCGCCTCTTTCGTCGTCGTCACTGTTTGAACCGAAAATAGCTCCCCATTGAGCAATACTGCCGATCATTGAAATTACGCCTGCCATTGCCGCCGCTATGGTGCCGATTAAAATATCGCGGTGTTTGACGTGCGCCAATTCGTGACCGAGTACGCCTGCAAGTTCATTGTAGTCAAGTACGCGCATAATGCCGGTGGTTACGGCAACTGCGGCATGGTCGGGATTTCTGCCGGTAGCAAAGGCATTGGGTACGTCGCTTTCAATGACGCATACGCGCGGCATCGGCAATTCGGCTTTCTGCGCGAGTTTTGCAACGAGATTGTAAAGTTGCGGCGCTTCACTCTCTGAAATTTCGCGTGCATTGTACATTTTCAAAACCATTGTGTCACTGAACCAGTAGGTGAAAAAGTTCATGCCGAGTGAAATTACAAGCATAATCATTGCGCCGGTACTGCCGCCGAACCAATGTCCTACTGCTACCATTATGCCAGTTAAAAGCGCCATTAATAAAGCTGTCTTAAAAATATTCATTGTATCAACCTCCATTTTTAGGGTTTAGGGGCTAGAAAATCTGTTCCCTCTTCCCTCTTCCCTCTTCCCTAGTCCCTAAATTATACCGCATAATGTCAAAAATGTTAAAAAATATCTTAAATTATCGTAAAAATTTTTTAGTGAAATAAATTTTGAAAATCTTGCAATGGATAAATCGCTTGTGATATAATGTGCGGCGTTGACAAAACACGC
>JAFTEG010000336.1 GCA_017453765.1 Selenomonadaceae bacterium | reverse complement strand
TTCTTAATTCTTAATTCTTAATCCTTAATTATCATTCTACCACTTCGACTTTCATTTTAACGGACGTTTCAGGGTGCAGTTTAATCAGCGCTTCATAAGTACCAATGCTTGACACTTCGTCTTGAATGGAAATTTTGCGCTTGTCGACGTTAAGCCCGTGATTTTCTTTCAGCGCCTTAGCAATGTCACTGCCGCTTACAGAGCCGAAAAGTTTGCCGTCCTTGCCGAGTTTTATTGGAATGCGCACACTTATTTTTTCAAGCTGTGCGCCGAGTAATTTAGCCTCATCCGCCTCTTGCTGAGCCTTACGCGCTTTATTTTCAGCCTTAGTCTTCGCCGTATTTAAATTCGCAGTATTAGCCTCGACTGCTAAGTTGCGCGGTAAAAGAAAATTCCTGCCGTAACCGTCCGCCACATTTACAACGTCACCTTTTGCGCCGACATTTTTAACATCTGCCTGTAAAATAACTTTCATTTTAATACGTCTCCTTAAAAAATTTACATTAACTTAAGAAATTACATTAACTTGAAAAATTTATCCTATTCAGTCAACAGAGCCTGCCCAAAAATTTCGGACAAGCTCCGCTGATTCATAGTCATATTGCAAAAAATTATGTTAAGCTTTATAAGCTAAAAATTCCTGTCTACGGAAATTGCAATTTCGACGCTGTGTCCCTGCAAGTCCATATCAATTACAAGGTATTGGGATTCGCTGATTTTCACTGAAAAGCCTTCGCCTATGGTCAAATTCGGCGTGGAAATGTCAACGTCAAGCCCCATTTGCGTGAGATTGGTTGCGGCGTTTGCAGACAGCATATTTGAAAGTTCGCTAATCGCACTCTGCGCCATTGCGTCAAATTCCGGAACTGGCATACCCATCATCATGGTGGAGGCGATAAATCTTGCCGTTTCATCTTCCATATTGTAGACGACATTGCCGCGCAGCTGTTTGGTAAATCCAACCATAACCACTACGCCGCGACTCATGGCATATTTATTTTTTACCACCATATTTTTCTTTGTAGGCGGTTGAAATCCGAGCATCGGCATGACAGCCACGAATGCTTCGATAAATGGGTTTACGAGTTTTGCATCCATGGTATCAATCTCCTTCCGCGAATCCGACGTTAATGCAAATGTCGCCGAAATCCGTCATTGCAGTAATTTTAAAAGTAACCAATTTTTGAGTAGTCATCTTGACGCCGGAGCCGAAGAAAGTTCCCGGCGGTGTAATTCTCATTTCTTTATTTGTAATAATTCCGTTGATTGAGGAAACGCTGTGACCTATAAAAATGTTTGCCGCCTCTTCCGCCGCTTCGTGTGCCTCTTCTTCGTCCTCAAGTTTTTCATTCAACATTTTTTCGGCAAAAGTTTTCATTGTATCGCCGGTCATATAAACTATGGCTCTGCCGTTCGGCGTACCGGTCAAGCCGATTATAATTGCTATGCCGTTGACTTCCAAGTACTTCTTTTCGTAGAGTTCAACTTTGGTGTCAACTTGAATGCCGATAAGATCCAAAATCCCCTGCTTAAGCGCTGCGGCGAAAGGCTTTGCATAGGATTCGCGTAACATTGCAATTCGACTGATTTTTTCTTGACAAAGTAACATCAAGGTATCAATCAAGTCATTTGTACTTACCGGTTTTTGCAGAAAGGCGCTTATGCCGGCGCTTTTACCCTGTTCGATTAAACCGGCGTCCTTCATTGCGCTAATCATCACGATTTTTGCACCGGGATCTATTGCGCAAATTCGGCGACTACATTCAATGCCGTCGGCGTCCGGCAGGTTCATATCCATCGTGACTAAATCGGGGCTGTGCTCCTCATACAAACTACGCGCTTCGGCGGCGTCCTTCGCCATTGCGACGACTTCAAAATTGGTTTTCGCCAGATTATTTGCTAACATCGTGCGACTTACCTTTGAATCGTCCACAATCATTACTTTGACCTTTTCCATTGTGAATCACCCGCTTTTCAATATTTTTCGCACTTCCGACAATCGAAGCGGTTATGTGTAAAAATTTTACCACATCATTGAATTGTTGACAAACAATTTTTTTATAACCTTTGCTTTAACGTGAAAAAATTTTTTATTAGGGAACAGGGATTAGGGAAGAGGGAAGAGGAATTAGGGGCTAAGGGCTAGGGATTAGGGATTAGATTTTAAAAGCTACCGGCTAAACCTACACAAATCTTTTTCTCAACGTCACGGCAGGCAGAAAAATTTTTGCCGCCTTTAATCGGTCAAGAATTTTTTCGTAAATCTGCGCGGACGTCAAGCCACACTTTTTCAAAAGTTCATTGCGTGCGCCGTGCTCGACAAAGTTATCTTTAATGCCGAAACGAATCAGCGGCACCAAAATATTTTCATCTGCCAAAAATTCCGCAACTGCCGCACCGAATCCGCCGTTAAGCGCACCTTCTTCACAAGTCGCCAAAACTTTTGAATTTTCTGCCTCACGCCGCAACATTTCCTTATCAATCGGCTTTATGAATCGCGCGTTAATCACGTTGACTGAAATATTTCTTTCGCGCAGAAGTCTTGCCGCGTCAATCGCCGTCTGTACCATACTGCCGACCGCGATTATCGACACGTCCGCCTTGCCGTTACGTACAATGACTTCCGCCTTGCCCCATTCTAAATCCTCCGTCACGTACAAAACCTTCACTCCTAAACCTGCACCGCGCGGATATCTGATAGCTACGGGACATTTCTTTTTCACCGCCGCAAAAAACATTTGCCGCAGTTCGTTTTCATCTTTCGGCGCTAAAATATTTATGTTCGGTATCGTACGCAGAAATGAAATGTCAAAAACGCCGTGATGAGTTGCACCGTCTTCGCCTACCAAACCTGCGCGGTCAAGGCAGAAAATTACCGGTAAATTTTGCAAACAGACATCGTGAACAATTTGATCGTATGCACGCTGTATGAATGTTGAGTAAATAGCAACAACGGGGTGAAGACCGTTAGCCGCCATACCCGCCGCAAAAGTCACCGCGTGTTCTTCGGCAATTCCGACGTCAAAAAATCTGCGCGGAAAACTTACGGCAAAATTTTTCAGCCCCGTACCGGAAGGCATTGCGGCGGTCACTGCTACGATTTTGTCATCTTCATTCGCGCAGTCTACAAGCGCCTTGCCGAAAATTTCAGTGTACGTAGGCGGCGAAGGTTTTTTAATAACTTCCCCCGTGTCCTTGTCGAATTTGCCGACGCCGTGAAATTTTTCAGGCGACATTTCAGCCGGCTTGTAACCCTTGCCCTTCGTAGTATGAACGTGAATTAAAACCGGCTCGTCGATAACAGAGACGCGCGAAAAAATATCTTTCATAACGCCGATATCGTGACCGTCAATCGGTCCCAAGTACGCAAAGCCGAAACCTTCAAAAATCGTGTTGGGAACAATCGCGGACTTGACGCCGTAACGCACGGATCGCGCCGCGCTTATGATTTTATCGGCGATATCATCAGGCAACGGCAAATTACGCATTAAGCCTTCAAATTCTTTTTTGGCACGCTGGTACTGCGGAGCAAGCCGAATTTCGGAAAGGTATTCAGACAATGCGCCGACATTTTTTGCAATGGACATTTCATTATCGTTTAAAATGACAATTAACTTTTTCTTAAGCTGCCCCGCGTGATTCAGCGCCTCGAAAGATTCGCCGCCGGTTAGTGCGCCGTCACCTATAACCGCAACCACTTTGCCGAACCTGCCTTGAATTTCTTCCGCCGTCAAAATTCCAAGCGCGGCACTGATTGAAGTCGACGCGTGACCTACGCCGAAATGGTCGAACGGTGATTCAATTCTGCGCGGAAAACCGGAAATGCCGCCGTGTTGCCTAAGCGTATGAAAATTATCGCGCCTGCCGGTTAGAATTTTATGCGTGTAGGTTTGGTGACCAACGTCCCAAATAACTTTGTCAATGCTTAAATCGAAGACGGAGTACAGCGCCAACGTCAATTCAACCGTACCCAAACTCGGCGCCAAGTGTCCGCCTGTCTTTGATACGGTGTTTATAATAAATTCGCGCACTTCGTCTGCCAAAATTTTCAGCTCTTGCAAACTCATTCGGTGCAGTTCTGCCGGCGAATTTAACCTTTCCAAAAGCCCCGTGACAATCTCTCCTCATCAATTTTAAATTCGCTACATTTTAACAGTTACGCGGGTTTATGGCAAAAAAAATTTGCCGTTGCCGACAAAGAATTTAGTTTGAAAAACTTTTTTTATTATTGTAAAATATATTTGTTACCGCAAACCTACTCTGGTAACAGAGAGGAGGTGACGAAAGGTGGACTCTCTGTTCACACTTTTATTAGTCGTAGGCGGAAACGTTTTGTCACACTTTATCGAAAAGTGGCTTGAAAAACTTTTCGCCGATAACGACAAAGACAACAATCAGCGGTAACGTTCGATTGGCGCTTTTATAGGCGCAAGCCCTCGAAAATCTTGTCCAGAGATAATCGAGGGCTTTTTGTTTGCGCCGGTGACGATGTAGACTCTTTTGTTCACATTAATTTACATCTTATGTGTCTTTATGTTAGCATAAAAAAATTTTTTTTGCAAGAAATTTTTTCTCCGCTATTCGTGCTACTTACTGCGTCCGATTAAATATTTCACAAGTTCGCGCAGAAAGTCAGCTTCACTGCCGAAAATGTTTAAAGCGTCAACCGCAGTTCCAACCGTCTTTTCTGCAAAAAATTTCGCCTCATCAAGTGACATAAGCGAAACGTAGGTGGACTTGCCGTTTTTCGCGTCACTGCCTACCGGCTTGCCCAAGCTTTTTTCGTCGCCTTCAACGTCCAAAATGTCATCGGTAATTTGAAAGGCAAGACCGAAATTTTCCGCATACTTAGTCAACGCGCTAAGTTTTTCGCGTGACGCACCGGCTAAAATCGCGCCTGCACGTATTGACGCAAGAAACAACGCGCCGGTTTTGCCTAAATGCATTTTTCTAAGCGTCATCAAATTAATTTGCTTGCCTTCCGACTGCAAATCGATTGATTGACCGCCGACCATTCCGGCTACACCTGCCGCAGTGGAAATTTCGCGAATCACTCTAAGTAAAACTTTCGGCTCAACATCTTCCTGCCGCGTCATAACTTCAAAGGCAAGAGTTAAAAGCCCGTCGCCTGCCAGAATCGCCGTTGCGTCGCCGAAAACTTTATGATTCGTCAATTTGCCGCGTCGGTAGTCGTCATTGTCCATTGCCGGCAAATCGTCATGAATCAGCGAATAGGTGTGAATCATTTCCAGCGCGCAGGCAACGTGTATGAATTTTTCGCCGTCATTTGAAATGGCATCAGCCGCAGACATTAGAAGTATCGGGCGAAGTCTTTTACCGCCGCTCATAAGGCTGTATTCCATTGCCTGCAAAATTTTTTCGTCAATCGTCGCGGTACTTTGCAACTCGTGAAGTAAATTTTCTTCGACAAGTTTTGTGCGTGCCGCCCATTTTTCTTCAAACATATTTTCTCCTTAATTAGGGAATAGGGATTAGGGATTAGTGAGGAGTGAAGAGTTAGGAGTTAGGAGTTAGGAG
>JAFTEG010000335.1 GCA_017453765.1 Selenomonadaceae bacterium | reverse complement strand
GGGGTTAGGGACTCTAATCTAAAACCTAAAATCTAAAATTATGCTCTTTCGATATAATTTCCTGTACGCGTGTCAATTCTCAAAACGTCGCCTTCATTAATGAAAAGCGGCACGCGGACAACGTAGCCTGTTTCAAGCGTTGCATTTTTCGTGGCACCGGTAGCCGTGTTACCTTTAACCGCCGGTTCGCATTCCGTAACTTTCAATTCTACCGAGTTGGGAAGGTTGACGCCGATAATGCGGTCTTTGAAAGTCTGCAGGTTGACTTCCATATTTTCCATAAGGTAATTAAGCGCGTCGCCGAGTTGCTCTTTAGTAAGTTCAGTCTGTTCGTACGTTTCGGTGTCCATAAAGGTGTAGTTGCCGCCCTCTTCGTAGAGGTATTGCATTTTGCGGGTGTCGAGACGCGCAGGGGGCATTTTTTCATTGGGGTTGAAGGTGCGCTCAACTACTGCGCCTGTTTCGACGTTTTTAATTTTTGTGCGGACGAACGCCGCGCCATTGCCGGGTTTTACGTGTTGAAATTCGACGACTTGCCATGCACTGCCGTCAATTTCTATTGTCAAGCCCGTTCTGAAATCTGTACTTGAAATCAATGGTAACATCTCCTTTTGATTAGGGGTTAGGGGTTAGGGAAGAGTGAGGAGTAATTAACTCTTAACTCCTCACTCCTAACTCTTAACTCCTAACTCTTAACTACTCACTAACACTTTCTTCTTTTTCAAGGTCGACAACTTCCAAATCGCGATAACGCGGCATTCCGGTACCTGCCGGAATAAGCTTACCAATAATGACGTTTTCTTTCAAGCCGATAAGCGGATCCACCTTGCCTTTAATCGCGGCGTCGGTCAAAACCTTCGTAGTCTCTTGGAAACTTGCCGCGCTTAAGAAAGAGTCCGTAGCAAGTGACGCCTTCGTAATGCCCAAAAGTATCGGCTTGGCAACCGCCGGCATTTTACCAGCCTCAATCGCCTTCGTATTCGCCGCCTCAAAAACGTTTATGTCTACAAATTCGCCCGGCAAAAAGTCTGTGGAGCCGGACTCTTCAATTTTAACTTTGTGCAACATTTGACGCACGATAACTTCAATATGCTTGTCGTTAATCTCAACGCCCTGCGACTTGTAAACCTTTTGCACTTCGTAAACAAGGTAACGTTGCGTCTCTTTAAGACCGCAGACGCGCAGAATGTCATGGGGATTTTTCGCACCTTCTGTCAGCCTGTCGCCCGCCTTAACCAAATCGCCTTCTTCAACCAACCTGCGCGAAGAGAAAGGTACAGTGTAGTCACGCGGCGCACCTATATCGGGCTTAATGGTAATTTGCGGCAAGTCATTTTTCTCATTAATGCCCATAGTGACTTCGCCGTCAACTTCCGCGATAATTGCGTTATGCTTAGGTTTACGCGCCTCAAAAAGTTCCTCGACGCGCGGCAGACCTTGAGTGATATCGTCACCTGCAACGCCGCCGGTATGGAAGGTACGCATTGTAAGCTGGGTACCTGGTTCACCGATTGACTGCGCGGCGATAATGCCGACCGCCTCACCGACTTCAACCGGCGTCTGATTGGCAAGATCTCTACCGTAGCACTTAATGCAAACGCCGAATTGAGATTTACACGTTAAGACACTGCGAATTTTCACCTTAGCATTGCCGGACGCCTCTTTCACCTTGACAATTTTCTTTGCCAGCTTTTTATCAATCATATCATTGATTTTAGCAACCGGCTTGCCGTCCGCGTCGTAAATATCTTCTGCAAGGTAACGCCCTAAAATTCTGTCCTCAAGCGATTCAATGACGCCACTGCCTTCGGTTATCGCCTCAACCTCAATGCCGCGCACGTTGTTGTTGCGTACAAAAATTTCGCCGATATCGTTATCCGCCAAAATCTCTTCCACCATGTCATGAGTTAAGCGTTCGCCCTCTTCGTAGGTGTAAAGCGTCAATTCAACCGGTTTGGCAAGTTCCTTGTCAAGAATTTCATGTATGAAGGAATGGAGAAGTTCCTCACGTTTAGTTTCATCGCGCGTACCAAGTGTGATTGTCTCCTGCACGAGGGAGTGACTTGCCGAGTTGGGAGAAGTCAAACTCCTGCCGCGCAGAGTAATTGTTTCGGCACCGAGTTCACCGATTTTTTCAAGGCATTTGTCATCCAAAATCGTGTCACGCGGTACGATAACTTCGCCTGTTTCGGTATTTATAATATCGTCAGCAAGTATACGACCTAAAAGCGCGTCGTTTAAAATTTCCAGCGCGTCGAAAGTTTCATGAGCAAGCAAGGCGCGTTCCAACTTCAAATTAATTGTGGAAACGTCGCAGTCTTCCTCACGTACAATTACGTCCTGCGCAACGTCAACAAGGCGGCGCGTCAAGTAACCGGAGTCCGCCGTTCTAAGCGCGGTATCGGCAAGACCTTTTCTGGCACCGTGACTTGAAATGAAGTAGTCGGAAACGCTTAAGCCTTCGCGGAAGTTCGCGGTTATCGGCAAGTCGATAATTTTGCCGGACGGGTCCGCCATAAGTCCGCGCATACCTGCAAGCTGACGCATTTGTTGCTTATTACCGCGCGCGCCGCTGTCAGCCATCATGAAGATAGGATTAAACGGATCCATATTCTCCATCATCGCATCGGCTACGTCTTCCGTCGCCTTATTCCAAAAGTCCACAACTTTTTGGTAGCGCTCCTCTTCCGACAAAAGACCTTGACGAAATTGACGTTCGACGCGGTCAACTTTCTTTTTGGTATCGGCAATGATATCTTTCTTTTTCGGCGGTACGATAACGTCAGAAATTGCAACGGTCATACCGGCAAGGCAGGCGTAATGGTAGCCGAGATTTTTAACTTCGTCGATAACCTCCGCCGTAACCGTCGCGCCAAATTCGTCGAAACAGGCGGCTACAAGCTTACCAAGCTCCTTTTTATTCATAACCTTGCCGTACTGCCAACTGCCGTCATCTGACTTCGTGCAATAGCGCAGAGTGGGTTTAAGCTTTTCATTGAAAATCATTCTGCCGAGTGAAGTTTTTACAAGCAGGTAACCGCTTTTAACTTCCTTTCTCACGTTGTCGGGAAGTTGGTTTACGTTAAGCCGCGCGGTAATTTCCGCCTGCAAGTCAAGCGTCCCCTGCCTGTGCGCCATTATCGCTTCTTCAATGCCGGTGACGATTTTTCCTTCGCCCTTAGCGCCCGGTCTTAACGTCGTCATGTATAACGAACCCAAAACCATGTCCTGCGTCGGCACGATAATGGGTTTGCCGTCTTTCGGTGCAAGAATGTGATTCGCCGCCAGCATTAATACGCGAGCCTCTGCCTGCGCTTCTGCACTTAAGGGAAGGTGAATCGCCATTTGGTCACCGTCAAAGTCTGCATTGTACGCGGTACATGCAAGCGGGTGAAGGCGAAGTGCGCGACCTTCAGTCAAAACCGGTTCAAAGGCTTGAATGCCGAGTCGGTGAAGTGTCGGTGCGCGGTTCAAAAGCACGGGGTGTTCCTTGATAACTTCTTCCAGCACTTCCCAAACAATAGGCTCCGCGCGCTCAACTTTTCTTTTCGCAGATTTAATCGTAGTGTTGCCGTCGGCGGAAAGTTTTTTCATGACAAAGGGCTTGAAAAGTTCCAGCGCCATTTCCTTAGGCAAGCCGCATTGGTGCAGTTTAAGTTCCGGTCCTACGACGATAACCGAGCGACCTGAGTAGTCAACGCGCTTGCCGAGAAGGTTTTGGCGGAAACGTCCCTGCTTACCCTTTAACATATCGCTTAAAGATTTCAGTGAACGATTGCCGGGACCGGTGACGGGACGACCGCGCCTGCCGTTATCAATCAGTGCGTCAACCGCCTCCTGCAACATACGCTTTTCATTTCTTACGATTATGTCAGGCGCCTCAAGACCGAGCAGGCGTTTAAGGCGATTGTTGCGGTTAATGACGCGGCGATAGAGGTCATTTAAATCACTTGTCGCGAATCTGCCGCCGTCAAGCTGTACCATAGGACGAAGTTCCGGCGGAATGACGGGGATAACTTCCATAATCATCCATTCGGGACGGTTGCCGGATTTACGAAACGCCTCAACGACTTCAAGGCGGCGAATTGCACGAATACGTTTTTGACTGGACGCGGTTTTAAGTTCCTCGCGCAGTTGCTTACTCATTTCGTCCAAGTCCAATTCGCGCAGAAGGTATTGAATAGCCTCCGCGCCCATACCGACTTTGAAATTTTTTCTGCCGTACTTTTCGCAGGCCATGCGGTATTCACTTTCAGTGAGAATTTGTTTTTTCTCAAGCTTTTTTTCGGACTTGTCAGTAACAACAACATTTTCCGGCGCTTCAAGTACGATGTAGGACGCAAAGTAGAGAACCTTTTCTAAATTGCGCGGCGAAATATCGAGAATAAGACCCATTCGGCTGGGTATGCCTTTAAAGTACCAAATGTGCGAAACGGGCGCGGCAAGTTCAATATGCCCCATGCGTTCACGGCGCACTTTCGCCCGCGTCACTTCAACGCCGCAACGATCGCAGATTATTCCCTTGTCACGAACTCTTTTATATTTTCCGCAGTGGCATTCCCAATCGCGCGTAGGTCCGAAGATGCGTTCGCAAAAAAGTCCGTCACGCTCCGGTTTAAGCGTACGATAATTTATCGTCTCCGGCTTTTTCACTTCACCGTGCGACCATTCGCGGATTTTTTCCGGCGATGCCAGTCCCACGCGCATTGAATCGAAAACATTTACGTCAAGCATGGTAATTCCTTTCACTTAAAAAAATATTTATATCAGCTGGTTTAGTTGCTAAGTTTTTTTACGGCGGAAAAAAATCTTTCCCGCCGTGCATTTAGTTATTTTAATGTTTTAATTAATTCTAGTCAAGATATTTGTTAGGGAATAGGGAATAGGGGTTAGGGGCTGGGAATTAGGGATTAGGGACTAGAAAAACTGTT
>JAFTEG010000334.1 GCA_017453765.1 Selenomonadaceae bacterium | reverse complement strand
GGTAGGAGATTTGCCGCCGATACCTGCACCTGCGCGGAGCATTGCCAAGCCGTATTCTGTGAGGTCGACGCCGGCAATTTCGGCAAGTTTTTCTGCAGTCTTTTTATCTTTCGCCGTACAAGTGGGAGATTTAAACAGCACCGTGTCAGAAATGATAGCGCTGAGAAGAAGTCCGGCGATTGACGGCGGAATTTCAATATCTCTGTGCCAATGCATATTCGCCACGATTGTACACGTGCAACCAACCGGCTCTTGCCGCGTATAAATCGGCTCGGAAGTCTGTACGCCGCCTAATCTGTGGTGGTCGATAATTTCAATAATCTTCGCGTCCTCAATGCCTTCAACCGCTTGCCCGCGTTCATTGTGGTCAACCAAAATAACTTTTTCGCGCTCCGGCATCATAATTTCATCGGCGCTGACAATGCCGACAAGCTTGCCATTTTCTACAACGGGGTAACTGCGGAACCGATATTCGTCCATAATGCCTTTAATGTCGCTAAGCAAATCCATAGGACGGAAACAAATCGGCTCGGCGTGCATGATTCTGCGAACGGGTACGCACTGATTCAAAAGCCTGCCGACAATGTAAGTATCGTACGGCGAAACAAGCACGAAGACTTTTAATCTTTCCGCCTTCTCCAAAACTTCCGGCGCAATTCTGCAACCGCCCGTTACCAACATGCAGGAAATGCCCGTGTCCAAAATTTTGTTAAGAGTATCAATACTGCGGTCGCCTACCAAAACAATATCGCGCGGTTGAAGTATCGACACGGTAGTTTCAGCACTGCCCGCCGCAATGGCTATCGCGCCTTCAATAAATTCATTTTCATCGCCTGCAACCAAAACTTTCGCTTCGGTAGCTTGAATTATGTCGCGATAACGTACGCCCATTTCGGCAAGGTTTTGCAGTCCCAATTCCAAAAAGTAACGTTTAGCCAAATCGCCTACTGAGACAATGCCAACCAATTCGCCCTTGCTGTCGGTAACCGGTATGGATTGCAGTTCGTTTCTGCGCATAACTTCGCCGAGATGTTTCAAAGTGTCATGTTGGCGAATGACGGTCTTGCACTCAAGCGCCACGTCTTTAACGCGCGGATACAAGTCCGTCACCAAAAGCGGTTCGTCGACTTTAAAATATTCAAGCGCGTACTTTGTTTCATTGTTAATTTTTCCGCAACTCGCAGCTACGGCATTGACGCCCATTGCCTGTTTCAAGTGCGCGTAACTTATCGCCGAACAGATCGAGTCCGTGTCGGGATTTCTGTGTCCGATTACGTAAATCGGTTTCGTGCCGCTACCCTTCATAAATTTCCCCTCTTTAGCAAAAAAATTTTTGAACGATAAACTTTCAGACGGTATAAATTTCCCGCCTAAATTTCGGAATATTATAACGAAAAATTTTTATTTAGGGAATAGGGAACAGGGAATAGGGAACAGAAAATTTTTTGAGGTGACGGCTATGCTTAGAAAAATTTTTACGGCGTTATTGCTGATTTTAATTTTATTTTGCACGGTGAATGTCAGCGCGAAGGATAAGGCGGTTGAAATTCCGATTGAACAGCGGCTTAAAATTTTTGTCGACGTTGCGGACGTTACAAACTTTGTCGAGCTTGAAACAAATTTACGCCTGCGCGAAATGCTGATTGAAAAGCTACGCGCAGAAAAAATTTTTAACGTCATTGACAGCGAAAATGTTTTAAGCGAAAATATTTTTGACGCCAAGACGTTGGGCGATAAAAAATCTATGGCTGATGTCGGTGAACTTTTCATATTCGCGCCGCCTGCCGATATGCCGTTTACTGAAGACGAAAAAAATTTTTATGAAAGTCACGGCGTCAAGTACGTTGTCAAGTGCACGATTTTAGGATTAGGCGCGGAGCAAATTGTTCAGAGCTACAACGACAGACCGCGAATCGGTATCGGCATTGGTACGGGTTCACACCGGCACAGTGGCTGGGGAATTGGTATTGGCGCGGATTTTGATGTAGGCGGCGGCTCACGCAAGCGCAATGTCTACTGCGCGGCGTTGCAAGTTCAATTTATTAACGCTGAAACAGGCGTGACGTTATGGCGCTACAATTTGACTGGGCAAGCGGAACTTAAGAAAAAGCCGTCCAAAGGCTACGACGACGCGCACGACGAAGCGTACTTGAAAGCGTTGCAGGACGTTACAAAAAATATTGTTAAGCGCGTCACGGATTATTCACAAAAATTTTTGGTAAAGCAGAATGTTGAGGTTAAAAGTTGACAAAGTTTTTTCAAGTCTTAGCGCTGATTTTTATTTTTACAAATTGCGCCGTAGGTTTTGCCGAATCTGCAGAAGTTGCCGAATCGGAAGAAGAGGAACTTACAGAAGAGGAACAGGCTCAACGCGGCATTAAGATAGCGTCTGAACGGTTGAAGAAAGATTTTCCCTTCACCGTCGAGGCGCGAATTTTTTTGCCGAGCATGGACGGGCATGTAAAATCGCACGGCGTAAAAATCGGTGACGACGCTTTTAACCTAAATCAAATGGGACTTGACAGCAACGTTGCGCCGGAATTTATTTTTCGCTACAAAAATATTTCGGTTGACTACCTGCGCTTAAAAGAATCCGGCGGCTTTTATGGTAGGGATAACGCTTTAACTTTCGGCGGAAAAAATTTTAGCGGGAACGTCACGGCGGAAAGTGATTTGCACTACATTAAGCTGAATGTTGACAGAGAAATTTTTTCGCTCATGGAAACGCGGGCGGCGTGGAATTACGGTGTTACGGGAATTAAATGGCGCGGCAGTGTTGAAAATTTCAGCGGCAGACAGGACGAAAATTATTTTTTCCCCATGCCAACTATCGGCATTGCGCTTGAAATGGCGGTACGTCCCAAAATAAAAATTTACACGAACATTTCAGGCATGGTGCTGGGCGGTCACGGTCACCTTTGCGATTTTGAAGGCGGCTTTAGGTACATGGCTGATAAAAATTTTTCGTGCAACGTCGGCTTTCGGCATATTGACGCGAAAATTAATTGGCGCAGTGTTCACGGCGATTTTAAGCTTAACGGCTTTTATGCGGGACTGCGCGCAGATTTTTAGGGGTTAGGGGCTAGGTGTTAGGGGCTAGGGGCTAGGAATTAGTTCTTAATTCTTAATTCACCTATCCCCCTGCGCGGCTTAAAAAAATTTTTTGAGTGATATAAAATTCTCTGCGAAAAAATTTTTCAAGGAGTTTTTTTTATGCGCAAATATATTTTCCGCCGCTTAATTCAGCTCGTACCGATTTTGTTCGGCGTAACCTTTTTAACCTTCGCAATGCTGCAGTTTTCGGAAGAAGACGCGGTGGACATGATGTTTCGGCAACAAGGCAGTGTTTCGGAAGAAATTATGGCGGCGAAACGCGCAGAGTTGGGATTGGACAAACCGTTTTTAGTGCAGTATTGGAATTGGCTGAAAGGCGTCGCTACCGGCGATATGGGCAGGTCATTTATCAGCGGCAAACTTGTATTTGAAACGTTCGCAGAAAAATTACCTGCTACGATTGAATTAATGTTGGCGTCAATTTTTTTAACGATATTCATTGCGACGCCGTTGGGAATTATCGCGGCGGTACGTCAAAATAAATTCGTCGATTACGTGATACGCGGCTTGAGTTTCGTCGGAAATTCAATGCCGAATTTTTTTGCGGGACTGTTGCTAATTTATTTTTTTGCGTTAAAATTGAACTTACTGCCGATAATCTCAAGCGGCTTGCAAGGCGTGATACTTCCCGCGCTGACACTGACAATTTCAATGGGCGCCAAGTACACGCGGCAAATTCGCGCAGTGGTACTTGAAGAATTACAAAAACCCTACGTACTCGGCGCAAGGTCGCGCGGCGTTGACGAAGTTACAATCCTGCTGAAAAGCGTCCTGCCTTCGGCGTTGGTAATGATAATAACTTTGTTAGCGCTGTCAATCGGTTCACTGCTCGGCGGCACGGCGATTGTCGAAACAATTTTCATGTGGGACGGCGTCGGCAAAATGGCGGTCGACGCGATTTTAATGCGCGATTACCCGCTGATTCAAGCTTACGTGGTATGGATGGCGGTAATTTACGTCGTGATAAATTTGGCGGCGGATTTGCTTTACCGCTACCTTGACCCGCGCGTCGCTTGGGAAGAAGGTGACGCCGATGATTAAGCCGCGTTACAAACCTTTAATCCCGTACGTAGTGGCGGCAGGCGCGTTAATTTTTGTAGCGATATTTGCACCGTTTTTGACGCCGTATGATCCCTACTTACAAGATTTGGAAGGCGCATTGACGCCGCCGAACTCACAAAATTTACTCGGCACGGACAGATACGGCAGGGACGTTTTATCGCGCGTTATCATGGGTTCGCAGGTTACAATCTGCGCGGCTCTGGCACTTTTGGCGGTGATAACGCTTACAGGCAGTTTAATCGGCTCGATATGCGGCTTGAAAGGGGGAAGGGTCGACACAATTTTAATGCGCACGTCTGACGTCTTCTTAGCCTTTCCGCAAATGGTTTTTGCAATAGCGGCGGCAGGTGCATTGGGCGGCGGACTTTTTAACGCGGCGTTGGCGCTGGCATTAATCGGCTGGACGAAGTACGCAAGAATTTCCCGCGCACTTACTTTGACAATTCGCAAAATGCCGTACATGGACGCGGCAAAAATGGCGGGTACAAATTCACTCGGCGTGCTGATTCACCACGTGTTGCCGAATATTGCGGGACCGGTCTTAGTGACGGCGGCGCTGGATTTAGGCACGATTATAATGGAGTTGGCGGGACTTTCATTTTTAGGACTCGGCGCAATGCCGCCAACGCCGGAATGGGGCGCGATGATGAATAACGGCAGGTCAATGTTGCAAACGGCGTCTTGGGTAGTACTTGCTCCCGGCGCGGCGATTTTTATCACCGTTGCGATTTTCAATTTGTTAGGCGACAAACTGCGAGATGTTTTAGATCGATAGTGGCTGGATCGATAGTGGCTGGATCGATAGATCGATAGATCGATAGTGAGTTAGTGAGTTATAGAGTTATAGAGTTTTAGAGTTTTAGTTTAATGGAGGGCATTTATGAAAAAAATTTTTGCGGCGGCATTGGCGTTAATGCTGATGCTTGTAACCGCTACTGTAAATGCGAATGACGCGAAGGCTGATAAAAATATTTCGCCGTCGGAAGATATCCGAATTGACTACGGCGCGTCAAAACTTTTTTCAAAGGACGACATGGACGCCGCAATTACTGAAGTCTTGAAAAGATTTGAAACGTGGCAGGGTTGCGAACTCCACAGCATTTTGTACGTAGGCGACGAGTGCAACAGCGCGGAAAATTTACGCTGGATGAATGAACTTGCCGCCGCGAAAGGTCACAAGGATAAAATGGTTTACTGCATGGAATTTTTAAGCGACTTTTATGTTTCACGCGAGGCTGAAAATCATACGACGTTTAATCCCGAAACCGAGTATAAAAATTGGCAGTGGTGGCTGGCACGCAGTGAAAAGGGTGAATGGCAACTTTTAACTTTCGGCTACTGATATCTCAAAAATTAATTTGATTGATAAACCCCTGCGGGGGCTTATTTTTTTTGCGCAACTTTTTTATAATTTTAGTGAAGAGTGAAGAGTGAAGAGTAAAAAGTAGGGAGTAACAAAATGACGAAAAAAATTTTAGCCGCGCTGTTGGCGGCGGGACTTTTGCTGACAGGTTGCGGCGGCGAAAAAACTTCAAGCGACGATAAAAGCACGTTCACCTACGGCACCGTTGCTTACGGCGTTGCAATGGAAAATGCCGGCACGAATCCGCACGAATCCTACAGCGGCTGGTCTGCAATACGTTACGGCATTGGCGAGACGCTTTTTAAATTCAATGAGAATATGCAACTTGAAACGTGGATTGCCGAAAGTTTTGAGCAGGTAGACGATTTCACGCTGAAAATAAAAATTAAAGACAATGTGACTTTTTCAAACGGCAAGAAGGTTGACGGCGACGCGGTGAAAAAGTGTCTTGAACATTTAATTGCCGTTCACGACCGAGCGCCGAAGGATTTAAAAATTACGTCGATAACTGCGGACGGTCAATTTGTCACGATTAAATCCGCTGAAAAAGTTCCCGCGCTGTTAAATTACCTTTCCGACCCTTACGGCTGTATCATTGACGTTGACGCGGGAATTACGGACGGCATTGCGATTGGCACGGGTCCATACAAGGCGGTTAAGGTTACCGATACGCAGATTGACTTGGTGAAGAATGAAAATTATTGGGACGCCGTGAAACCGAAGCTTGAAAAAATTACCGTGAAAAGCATTACCGACGGCGACACGTTGACAATGGCAATGCAAAACGGCGAACTTGACGCGGTACAAGGTCTGCCCTATTCAAGCCTGCAACTTTTCAATGACGCGAATAAATTTAAATTAAGTCAAGCCGAAACGTCCCGCGTCTATCAAGCCGCGTTTAACTTTAAAACGCCGGTATTGCAAGATTTAAACGTTCGCCGTGCAATTTCTATGGCGATTGACAAGGAAAATTTCACGCAGGTTTTACTGAGCGGCAACGGCACGCCTGCAGTCGGACCTTTTCCGGCTAATTTAAATTTCGGCGACACGAAAGTTACAGCCGCGCCTTACGACATTGACGCCGCGAAAAATCTTTTGGCAGAGGCAGGTTGGACTGACACGAACGGTGACGGCTACGTTGACAAGGACGGCAAAAATTTGGAGCTGAATTACTTAACCTACACGTCACGGCAGGAACTTCCGCTTTTGGCAGAATCCGCGCAGGCAAGTCTGAAAAAAATCGGCGTCAAGCTCAACATTAACGCTACTGACAACTACAAAACTTTTTTAAAAAACGGCGACTACGACATTTTCAGCAAGGCGATTGTCACGGCACCGACAGGAGACGCGGAATATTATTTTACAAGCCACATTGTAAGCGGCGCGGTTGACAACGCGGGATTTTATGACAGCGCGGAAATTACGGCGCTTGAAAATGAACTGCATAACACTTTCGGCGCCGATAAGCGTTCGGACATTGCAATAAAAATGTCGCAACAAGTTTTAGACGACTGCGCACTTTTTTACGCGGCTCATTTAAAAATGTCGCTGGTAATGAAAGCTAACGTCACGGGATTCAACGCGCACCCTTCGGACTACTACGAAATTACTTCGGCAGTAGAAAAAAAGTAGTGGTTAATACTACTCCTAACTCTTCACTCCTAACTCTTCACTAAAATTATGACTGAAAATATTTTGGCAGTGAAAAATCTGCGCGTATCGTACGGCGAAACTGAAATTGTTCGTGACATAAATTTTTCCGTAGGGCGCGGCGAAATTTTTGTAATCGTCGGCAAAAGCGGCGGCGGCAAGTCCACCATTTTAAAATCTGTCGCGGGACTTTTAAGCGGCACGAAAGTCAGCGGACAAATTTTTTTCGACGGCAGGGACATTACAAACCTTCGCGCAGATGAACGGCGTAAAATTGCCGGCGCTGAAATTGCAATGATTTTTCAAAATGCCGGCGCGTCATTCTGCCCCATTCGTACTATCGGCGCGCAGATTTTTGAAAGCGTCACGGCGCATAAAGATTGGACGCACGAAGAATTTTTACGCCGCGCAAAGGCTATCGCGAAAAATATTAATCTAGACGAAAATGTTTTGGACGAATACCCGTTCAAACTTAGCGGCGGTATGGCGCAACGTGCGGGCATTTTGGCGGCAATGATTCTTGAACCGAAATTAATTTTGGCAGATGAACCTACCAGCGCGCTTGACGCCGTAACTCAATTCAGCGTGGTGAAAGAGCTGATGAATCTGCGAAAAAATTACGGCGTTTCAATCGTCATGGTTACGCACAATTTAAACGTCGCGAAATATATGGCTGATGAGATATACACATTGCACTAAAAATTTTGAGCAGGATTTTTGTAAAGCGTACAGAAATTTGACAGCACTAAAAATTTAAAAGAGGTGAAGTTTATGGCAAATTCCGTACGTCTACAAAAATTTCAGCAAGTAGAATTGGCGGACGGTCGCACCGTTACCGTTGTAGACAAACTCGGCGAAGGCGGTCAAGGTGTTGTGTACCGCGTGAAGTTTGACGATACCGGCGAAGAAAAGGCGTTGAAGTGGTACTTTGTAAGTTATTTCAAAGAGCCGCGAAAATTTTACGCGCACTTAGAAGACAACATTCAAGTCGGCGCACCTTCCGCCGCGTTCATTTGGCCTAAGCAACTTACAAAATGGATTGACGGCGAATCTTTCGGCTACATTATGGACATAATTCCAAACGGCTACGAAAGTTTTTCAAAGTTCCTCAACGTTATAGTCAAGTTTAAAAGCGTCAAGGCAATGGTAAACGCGGCTTTAAATATTGTCGCGGCGTTTAAGGCTCTGCACAATAAAGGCTACAACTACCAAGATTTAAACGACGGAAATTTTTCAATCGACCCGGCAACAGGCAAGGTGTTGATCTGCGATAATGACAACGTTGTAGGTCACGGTCAACAGTCCGGCATTTCCGGCAAGGCGCGGTACATGGCGCCGGAAGTGGTACGCGGCGAAAAACAGCCGGATAAAAACACCGACAGATATTCTTTAGCCGTAATTCTATTTAGGCTTTTTGCAGTGGATCACCCGCTTGAAGGCAAGAGGACGAACGTACCGGCTTTAACGGACAAGTACGACAAAAGATTTTTCGGCACGCAGCCGCTTTTTATTTTTGATAAAAATGACAGCTCCAATGCGCCGGTGCCGGTACCCGGTCTTCACCAAAATGCCGTAACAATGTGGAAATATTTTCCGTCCTTCGTCAAGGAAGCTTTTCAACAGTCATTCAGTCAAGACAGCCTGATTAATATTAAAGGTCGCCTGCTTGAACAGGACTGGTTTAATATTTTAATGCGGCTGAAAAGTTCAATCGTGAAATGTCCGCAATGCGGCGAAGAAATTTTTTTGGAAAGTGATCGCGAAACAATTTGCAAGTCACATAAAATTAAACCTGTCGGCTACTTGAATTTTACAAGAAGGTCTAATCAAGCCGTAACGGTGCCGATTTTCAAAGACGCCGTGCTTTACGATTATCACGTAAGCGGCTCGGAAGATTTTGAAACGGTCGCCGCAGTTATTCTTGAAAAGCCGGGCAAATTCGGCTTGGAAAATAAATCTTCAAATACTTGGTTTATCACCTTGCCAAACGGTAAAAGCGTCACGAAAAAGCCGGGCGAAGTTTTGGGCTTGGGCGTAGACTCAAAAATTGATTTCGGCAATAACATTGTTGCTACTGTCGTAGCGAATTAAGAATTAAGGATTAGGGATTAAGAATATAGAATTAAGGGTTAATCTCTAGCCCCTAGCCCCTAGCACCTAAAACCTAAAAAGGAAGTGTTTTTAAATGGGAATGTTAGATAAAGTTGAGACCATGCGGAGAATGTGTCCGGTAATTTTCCTGCTTGACACGTCCGGCAGTATGAACGGCGCACCAATAGGCGCGGTAAATTCGGCGATTGAAGGCGTACTGCCCGAACTCATTGCAATGAATAGCGGTAATTCAGATAATGAAATTAAAGTCGGCATTATGTCTTTTGATTACGGCGCAAACTGGATTACGGGTGATGAGCTTGTTTCGCCGGAAGATTTAAAAGCGTCATGGAAAGATTTGGACGCCGCAGGACTTACTAAAATGGGTGAAGCTTTCCACGATTTAAATAAAAAACTTTCAGTAAGTCACGGCTTTATGAATCGTGCCTCCGGTTCCGTCGCGCCGGTACTTTTCCTTCTGTCTGACGGTGAGCCCACTGACGATTATCAAGCCGGTTTGAATGAATTAAAGAATAATAATTGGTACAAAGTCGCCGCCAAAGTTGCAATAGGTTATGGCGATTCAAATGATGACGTCCTGCGCGAATTTACCGGCAACGTTGAAACCGTTTTACATACGAATAACCCCGAAGATTTGAGAAAAATGATTCGGTTCGTCGCAATTACTTCCTCACGCGTTGCAAGCACCGGTTCAAATGCGCCTGATAACAGTAACCCTGACGATAACACGGTTAAAGTATCTAAGGCGATACAGGCACAAGGCGGCGCTCTTGCACCTGCAGATGCTTCAGACGGCGGCTGGTAAGTAAATCTTTTTCTTGACAGCGATTAGCGATTGTATAATTTTTTATGCGATTGCTTTTCGCTGATTTTTTTGGAGGTAAATTTTTTGATGAAATTTCGTGAATTTGCCGCCTCTTCATTAGGTTCAAAGTACGCCGAGAAAAATTGGAATTGCCAAGACAGCGCGGACAAAATGGAATTTGGCAAAGTTCAAGCCGTTGCCGTTGCCGACGGTCACGGCGGTTCAAATTATTTTCGCAGTGAGTTTGGTTCAAAACTGGCGATAAAAGTTTTGTTTGAGCAGATTAAAATTTGGTGCGCAGATTTGCAGGAAGGTGAACGCTTCGGCGATACCGGCATAAAAAATTTAAAATATAACTTCGTACAGAAATGGCGTGAGGCGGTTAAAAAGGATTGGTACGATCGTTTGAAAGGCAAGTCACTCGGTGAAGGCGAAATTCGCTACGAATCGGTCAGCGAAAAATACATTGAGCGCTACAATTCTACCGACCCGAAAGTTTTGGAAAAATATCTGTACGTTGCTTACGGCACTACGTTAATCTGCGCGGTATCAATAGGCACGCAGGTTTTAATCTTGCAAATAGGCGACGGCACTTGCGTACTTTTGCAAAGAGACGGTGAATTTCGCGTACCCGTGCCGCCTGACGAAAGAAATTTTTTAAATCGCACAACGTCCCTTTGTGATGAAGACGCCGTGTTAAAAATTCGTCACGCCGTCATAAACTGCGAAAAAGATTCGCCGAATGCACCGGCGGCAATTTTTTTGAGTACGGACGGGTTGGACGATTGCTTTCCGTACTACCAAAACGAAGAGCATTTGTTCAAGCTGTACGCCGACGTTATACTTGACAACATTGTTAAGCGCGGCTGGCTTTTCTTTTTAACGGAAAATGAAATTAAAAATGAACTGCTGCCCGGTCTTTCACGCAGGGCAAGCAAAGATGATATTTCGCTGGCGTACCTCATTGACAGCAACCCCGCTAACTTGAAAGAAACTTTTGCAAAAATCGACAGCCGCTATAAAACGCTTGACCCTGCCGCAATTTCAAAACCTGCCGCGCCTGCACAACCTGCTGCACCTAAGCCTGCAACGCCTGAAAAAGTTGTAAAACCTTTCACGCCGCCTGAAAATATTTCTACTGCCGAAAAAGTTGTAAAAAGTTGGAGCCCGCCGAAAGTTACAAAAACGTCCGAAACTAAAACTGTAACGGCATTTGTACCGCCGAAAATTTCTAAAGCCGATGCGTCGCAAAAAATTTCAGCGCCAACTTTTTCACCCGCGTTTACTCAAAATGTTTCAACTGCCAAAATTTCTACGCCTGCCGAAACAAAAACTTCACCTGTCTTAACGTCAACCGGTACGGCGGCAAAGCAGGTAACGGAATTGCAACTGCCGACCTTTTTTAAAAATTCCACGCCGCCGGTACAAGATAAACCGCCGCAAGCACTCTTCAGACGCAATGAAGTCACAATGTCAACGACGCCGGTACAAATTCCCGTGCAGGTGACCGACAGCGCCGTTGCAAAAACCGTCACGCCGACAAAACCTGCCAAACCGACTTTCACGCCGACGCAGTTTGAAAGATACGAAGGGGATTAAACTATGGCGAACAGTTTTAATTTGTACTTGGAGGCTTGCAGTATTGTAAAAAGTTTTCCCGACGAATATTGGCGAAAAAATTTTTATCTGAGAATCGTCACGACAATGTTTTATGAACTACTTAAGGATAAAACTTCGCCGCTTGTTTCAAAAATCTGCGCGGACAACGAAATAAATTTTCAAGGCAAAAATTTTACCGTAGCGCCTTTTCAAAAAAATTACGCGGCACCGAAACCAATTTCCTGCGACGCGTATATGTTGACTTTCGGACTGAGTGTAGCATTTGCTGAAAGTCTTGATGCTTGTGATAAATATTATGAAGAGCAAGCGTTTAAAAATTTTATTTTTTTTGGTAAAATTTTGCCGGAAACGTACGCGCAAGAAATTATGAACTGCCTTGCTACGGCGGATAATTGTATGAAAAATTTTCAGCCGGTTGAAAAAGTCATTCAAGTGCCGGTTGAAAAAGTTGTCGAGAAAATTATAGAAACGCCGATTGAAAACGTTATCGACCCCGCGACAAAAATATTGCTTGAGGAACTTGACGGCATTGCCAAAAATCGCGTGACTGACGACGCAAAAATTACGGACGAGGTAAAGCAACTTCAAATTTCCCTGCAAAATGAATTGGCGCTGATTCAGCAGAGTTTAAAGCAAATTTCAGACATTCGCGACGGCGTGGAATATCGCGACTTGAAAGAGCCGATTTACCAGCTGATTCAACTGCACAGAAAAGTTTTTGACAGCGTGAAACGTCACCCGATGGACGATAGGGAAAAAGGCTACACGACGCTGATAAAACGTTTTAACAGCGTTTTGACTTACGTCACGCAATCGCTTAAAATGTTGGGCGTTGAGTTGATTGACGGCACCGGCGGCGTTTTCGACCCCGTGAAAAATAAAGTTGCCGATGACGCCGATAACCCGCTTGACTGCGTTGTAAAAAAAATTATTCGTCCCGGCTTTATGTACAAAGGCACGGTGCTGGAGCAGGCTGAAGTTGAAGTCGAAAAAAAGACCGGCGGTTTGTCCGGCATTATAGTTTCGGCACGAAGTAATTTTTTCGGGAGGTGAGAAAATTTAAATGAAAATCGGAATAGACTTCGGCACGACGTTTTCACTGCCTGCCGCGCTGATAAACGGTCACCCCGCAACTTTACTGCCGGGCGGCGCGTACGGTATGCCTTCCGTGTTTTACCGTGACGCCAAGCAGGGAATTTTAATCGGCGACCCTGCGGACAAGCGCGGCAATTACAAGCCGGAAAATGCCGTGCGAAATATTAAAATGGTGATAAGCGACACTTCGACGAAAAATTTTCGGCTGGACGGCAGGAATTTTACAAAAAATCAAATCGTCGGTCAGATAATTGAAGAGATTGTAAAAATCGCTACCGAAGAAATAAATTTGAAACAGCTTAAATCTCGTAAAGTTGACGGCGCCGTAATTTCAGTTCCCGCCGCGTTTGACATTCGCGAATTGGATTTTATAAAGCAGGCGGCCGAAGATTATGCAAACTTGAACGTACTGGGCTTTATTCGTGAACCGGTTGCCGCCGCCATTGCCTATTTCAACGCGCCGAGTGCCGAAGACAAAAAAACTATTTTGGTCTACGATTTAGGCGGCGGAACGTGCGACGTTGCCATTGTCCGCGCAGATAAAAATTCCAAAGAATGGTACAGCGTGCTTGAATCCGATATGCAACGAATCGGCGGCAGGGATTGGGACAGCGTGCTTGTCGAGATGATTAAACGCAAGTGCCGCGAGGAAGATGATTTTATCGAATTTAGCAAGCGGGACGAAGAAAAAATCCGCAAGGTGGCGATTGACGTTAAGCATAACTTGTCACGGCTGACTGAATATTCTTCGCAGGTTGAAATTGACGGCGAAATATATGACTTTGAAATTACGCGCAGAGACTTTGAAAGAAAATCTTCCGAGCTTTTACAAAGCACGATGAGTATGGTTGACAAGCTTAAGCGTAAATTTGGCGGCAGAATTGACTACATTGTTTGCGTCGGCGGCAGTTCCAATATGCCGCAGGTTAAAGCCGCGTTTGAAAAAAATTATCCCGATATCGAGCTGAAACTCTACGACCCCGAAAAAGCAATAGCCTTCGGCGCGGCGATTTACGCCGAGCATTTGACCGAAAAAAATTATCTGCGCGATATCTGCAAGTTTTCTTACGGCGCAAGGTACATTGAAAATTTCGGCAAGTATCACGACGAAGACCGGCTCAGAATTTGGAATATCATTTACAAAGACGCCGCGTTACCTGCGTCCGGCGAATCGACTTCATATAAAATTCGTGACAATCAATCTTCCACGTCCATTGCGATTTATGAATCGGAATGCACGGAAGAAATTTATTTGCCGGAGAAGGGCAAGTGCATTGGCAAAATTGAAATTAACGATATCAAAAACAGCAAGAAGGGTAACGCCACGTTGCTGACGATGACGATAGATCGGAGCGGGTTAATGCATTTGACGGCGGTTGACAAGGATACGGGAAAATCTGTTGAAGTTGACATTCACCTTGAAAGTTATTAGGCAGTGTTGAATAATTCAATTTTAGATAAATTTTAAAGTTTTTTTTAAGGATTTACTTTTTCTTTTGGCGCAAAAGAAAAAGTAACAAAAAGAAAACATGTCCGCTGAAATCGCGTCCGGCGATTTGCGCGGACGGGCGCACGT
>JAFTEG010000333.1 GCA_017453765.1 Selenomonadaceae bacterium | reverse complement strand
TTTTGGGCGACTTAAAAAGTAACGCGCGGAATAAGGCGGGGATTATAAAGCCGAATGTACCGACGGTGACCGGTGCGACTGGCGAGCCGCTGAAAATAATTCGTGACGTTGCCGCTGAAAAATTTTCAAGGCTGTACGAAGTCACGGCGCCGGTTGACGTGAAAATAAATCTGCGCGGCGAATATCAAAAACTAAACGCGGCGCTTGCAATTCAGACGGCGAAAGTTTTAGGTATAAGCGCTGAAAATATTTCGGCGGGACTTGAGCGCGTACAATGGGCGGGACGCTTTGAATTTGTCGACACGCCGAAAGGCAGGGTGATAATAGACGGCGCACATAATCCTCACGGTGCGGCGGCACTGCGTAAAAGTTTGGACAGCTACTTTCCGACCGGCAAGCGTACATGGCTTTTCGGCGTGCTGGCTGATAAAAATTTCGACGCCATGATTGACATTTTATTTCGCGCAGATGATTTTGTTATTGTCACGCCGCCTAATTCCAATCGCGCCGCGCAGGTTGAAATTATTTGCGAAAAGCTGACTTCACGCGGCATTGAAAATGTCGGCGAAAAAAATTTATCAAACGCCGTAGAAAAACTTCTGCAAGCTGATGAAATAAAAATTGCCGCCGGTTCGCTGTACTTAATCGGCGACGTTAGAAATATTTTAGTCAATCTAATTTAAATGGTTCTTGTAAATCTAGGTGCAAAATATATTTCTTGACTACCCATACCCCCTTATGTTATTCTTCAAGTGTTCAGAATATTTTTTATGGAGGTGAAAAATATGCGTGATTATGTTGCAGAATTTCAAAAGAAGGTTGACGAGATAAATGCCGACTGCCAAACCATAAACATAATTAATGCCGGAATTATGAATCACGGTAAGAGTTCGCTTTTCAATTCGCTTATCGGCGCCGAAGTTTTCAAAGAAGGCGATGTTCGTGTAACTACAACAATTCAACGCGAAAAATGGCTGGGCAATGCTTACTTAATCGATACGCCCGGACTTGCCGCCGAAGATACCGACGACACTGTAGCTTACGAGGCTTATCGACGCGCCAACATGATTGTTTTTGTTCATACTGTTAAAGTCGGTGAAATGCACGAAAATGAGTTGAATGCCGTCAATAAAATTAAGGCGCTTTTCAATGACGACAATTTTTTTTGCAAACATTTTTGCTTGGTACTGACTTTCAAAGAATCAGACTCGGACGAAAGTATTTCTTCAATTCGCGACAAAACTTTGGAAGATATTCGGCAACACTGCGGCATTTCCGATTTTCAAATTTTTATCGTCTCCAATTCACGCTACAAAAAAGGCATGACTGAAAATAAGCGGGGGCTTGTTGAAAAAAGCGGCGTATCGGAGCTGCGCGAATTTCTTACCGGAAATTTTGAAACGTGGAACGGCGAAAATAAATATTTCAGAGGTATGCGAATCGGCAACGAGAAAAAAGATTTCATTTCGCAACTTGAACAGGAGCGCAAAGAAGTTGGGCAGGAGATTTCAAACAAGACTGACAAAGTGAAAAAGCGCCAAACAGAATTTCTCCGCAAATTGGAAACGGCAGTCAGTCAGTATAACGAAGACCAATCGCGTTACAACCAAGCTCAATCGCAACTTGAAAGTATGAAAGCACATTTGGCAGACCTTCGCAGAAGGTGAAATAGCAAGTCGCAGAAGATGAAACAGTACGCAACTTATTTTTTGTGAGGTGAAATTTTTATGGCTATTGTAATAGGCATTGTAGGCATTGTTGCAGCTGCGGCAATATACGGTGATTCTGAACCTCCGCCGCCTAAACCTGAACCTAAACCTAAACCTGAACCTAAAGAAACTAAAATTAATGACATTCATACCAAATTTACATGCTACAGCGACGCGGAAATTAGGCGGCAACAAAGAGAGCAGGAAGGTAAAGTAAGCAAAAAAGAAGACGAAGTAGCGGACCTTCGCCGAAAGATGAATGACAATTACAATGAAAAAATTTCCGCATTGAAACGCGAAAAAAGTTATATCGCCTTAGATAAGCCTGTTTCGCAGGTTATAGACTCGGTAAAAAAAGAAATGCGGCGCGAAATTGAAAATGAGATTGCGGAGGATAACAAAAAGCTTGCCGAAATTGACAAAATGATTGCACGCATAAACGAAATTGAGTTGCAGAGCCGGAAGGAGTGAAACGCTTGAGCTACATTACAAAAACTATTGACGAATTTTTTGTAAAGCTTGACAAAATGCAGAGCGACCTTGCGCAGTTTTCACAAAGCCTTGACAATCGCAGTGACCAAATTCCGACGCTGTTAAAAAATTTTGAAACGACGGTTTTCAGTCCCACTGCCAATATCAAAACTTCCGGCGGCAATGCGGTTGAACAAGCCGTGAAAAAATCTCTTATCAATATGCGGGCGATAATTGAAACGTGGCAGGAAAAAATTGAGGCGGACAGAAAAGGCAAGCAGTTTATCAAGAAGAATGAAAAATATCTCGTGGTAATGATTTTCGGCGCGGTTAAGGCGGGAAAATCTTCACTGGGAAATTTTTTTGCCGGCAAGAAATTTTTTTACGCGCCTTTCGACAATCACTACAAAAAAATTGCCAAGCCGATTTTTGAAACGGAAGAGCGCGGACGTGATACAGGCGACGTTGAAAAGGATTCACGCGGCGACACGTGGTTTAAAGAAGGCGTTATCGATACAACCGGCGCGATACAATATTTCACGTTAAGCGGACTTCGTTGGGTAGATTCGCCCGGCACCGGCGCGGTAGGTAAAATTGATGACACTAAGAATATGACAAAGCTTGTTGAAGAATATCTCAGCTACACCGATATGTGCATTTTCTTGATGAACAGCGCCGAGCCTGGACTGCAGGACGATATGAAGTATATGTCAAGGCTCAGCAAGGAAGGTCAAGAGGCGCTGATAGTTATCACAAAGTCGGACGTTTATGACGAAGACGAGGACGAGGACGGCAACTTAATCAGCGTGCTTATGCCCAAAACTCCGGAAAATCGTAAACTGCAGGAAGACGACATTTGCAAGCGCGTTAAGATAGCTTACCCCGATATCGACGAAAATAAATTCCGCGCCATAAGCATTTCAACCGCACTTGCCGCTGAAGCCGTTGAGCAGGAAGATGACGAAAAATTTAAAGCCAGTCACCTTGATCTGCTTATGAAAATTTTGGGCGACAAAGTAAGCGACAATGCCATTGCACGTAAGCAGGAAAATCCGCGCAGGCTTTTAAACAGTTTTATAGATTCGGTAATTGACGGCTTGCAGAAATTTGAAACGGACATTGACAACATTTTTGCGCATGTTGAAAAGTACAAAAAAGATATGGACGAAATGTCTAAAGCGATTGTCAGCAACGTTACAAGTAAAGTTCGCGCAGAAATTACGTCCAAGTCTAGCGAATGGAACAGCAGGGTAAAGCGCGGCAGTTCGATTAGCAATGACATGATAAACTCCGAAGTTTCCAAAATTTTAAAATCTACACTTGATGCCGAAATTAATTTGCAGATGCGCCGCGTGATTGAAGATTTTCAAGCGTCCGAAATGCAGACGGTTAAAGCAAATATTTCTGCCGCCGCGTTGGAAATGCGTACCGCGCAGATTTCGCACACTTACACAGAAAGCTACACCGTGACGCGTGAACCTAAGGGACTTTGGGAAAATATTTGTTCATTCTTCGGCAAAGAGTATTATGAAGTCAAACAATCTACGCACACCGAATATGAAACGATTGACTTAGGTACAAACCTTAATGACTTTTTGGACAGCTTGACGCCGCAGGTTGAACGTTACGCGAAAGAGCAGGCGCGTGAAAATCTTGAAAGACTGCGTGACACCTACTTTGCCGAACGTGAAAAATTTGCTGACAATATGCGCAGAGCGATACAAGAACTGCGCGAAAAACTTTTGAAGTTGAAATTCTAGGCGTTTAGGCGATTAATTTTTTTAATGGTAACAATTCAAATATTTTTAAGTGATACCGATTCAATTATTTTTTAGGCGATAACAATGCAAATAATTTTAAAACTTACTACGGCTT
>JAFTEG010000332.1 GCA_017453765.1 Selenomonadaceae bacterium | reverse complement strand
TTAAAAGTGTCAGCGCGATTACTCCGAGTACAGCCGCTTCAACGTAATTGAATAGTTGTCCCAAATTTTTTTTGCGCAAAATTAAATTTCGCACCTTCCCCGCGCAGATTGCAATTACTGAAAAAATTATGAATGCCTGCAACGCGAAGGTAACGCCTAAAAAAATTATCTGCAGGCTCGGTGACGCGGAGAAGTTCACGAATTGCGGCAGGAAGGCTAAAAAGAATAATAAAACTTTCGGATTAAGCACGTTCATCAAGACGCCGCGCCGATACAATTTGCCGAAAGAAATTCGCGCGTCGGATTTTTGCATTGAAATTTTTTTGCCTGCGCGTGCCGCCGTGAAAGATTTAAACGCCAAGAAAAATAAATACGCCGCGCCGAAAATTTTAAGTGCCGTGAAAGCGACGGTTGAACTTTGTATCAATGCCGCTACACCGATCATTACCAAAAACGTATGAAAGACAATGCCGCTTACAAGTCCCGCCGCCAAAACTACGCCGCTCTTTGCGCCGTCCGCCAAACTTTTTGTCAGCAGGTACAAGATGTCGGGACCCGGCGCCAAAGTTAGAAGTATCGACGCCATTAAAAAGTATATGAAGGTTGAAAACTCCAAAATAATTCCTCCGAACCACAATTAATTTCGCCGAACCATAATTAATTTCGCCGAATTATAATTAATTTAGCCTAAACAAAAATACTTCCGCCGAAAAATTTTAAACTTAATTGCTAAGTTTATGCTAAAATTTACGTACGTCAAGAAAAAATTTCGGCGCCGGTGCAATTACTTTTACTGCAGGAAGGGAAAAAATTTTTTTAGGCGAAATATAAAGAAACTTAGTTTGTCTAAGGACAAAATTTGAGGAGGATAAAAAAATGGAAGAAAAAGATTTAGTGAAAACTGAAACGGGTCTCGGCACGATTAAAATTGCGGACGAAGTCGTAAGCATTATTGCCGGTTTGGCGGCAACGGAAATTGACGGCATCGCGGGAATGAGCGGCGGTTTGGTCGGCGGCATTGCTGAAATGCTCGGACGCAAAAACTTTTCCAAAGGCGTAAAAGTCGAAGTCGGCGAACGCGAAGCGGCGATTGACCTTTCCATTATTGTCAAGTACGGTGTACGCATTCCGGACGTGGCACTTGCGGCGCAGGAAAACATTAAGCGCGCTATCGAAAATATGACCGGTCTTTCAGTCGTCGAAGTCAACGTTCACGTGCAAGGCGTAAGTTTCCCTGAAGAAGAAGAAAAAGCGGAAGCGGCAAGAGTTCACTAATAAAAAAAATTTTAAAGGTGACGGGGTTGAAAGGTTCGGCGGTAATTTAAATTTTTTTGACTGTGAATTAAAATTTTTGTTCAGCGATAAATTAAAGTCTTGATTCGGCTGTGAATTAAAGCTTTTATTCGGCGGTGAAAAAAATTTAACCGCTGACCTTCAACCTTTGACCTTAGACGAAAGGGGCGGCGAAATTGGGAATACTTAGTCGCCTGCTATTATTTTTATACGTGCTGGCTGTAATTGCGGCGCTGGTCGTCACGGCGGGCGTTTGTCTGAATTTAATTCCCGCGCAGGTTTGGCAAAATGACCTTGACTTTATAATTAAACGGCAAGAAACGTTGGCGGTTATCGGCGTAATGTTTCTTGCAAGTCTTTGTTTGTTAAGCGTCGTCTTTTCAAGTAAAAAATCTGCGCGATTGATTGAATCGGACGTGGAGTTGCAAAAAGACGCTACCGGCGAAGTCAGAATTACAATCGAGGCATTGACGAACGTCACGGAAAGAGCGGCGTTATTGGTAACGGGAGTTCGTGAAGTCAGCGCAAAAGTGTACAAGCAGAGCGGAAAGACGCCTTTAACTGTTCGCCTTGATTTGGTTTTAAGTCAAGGCTACACGGCGCAGACAGTAGGCGATAAAGTTAAAGAAGCGGTAAACAAAGCCTTGATGACAACGGCGCAAATATCGGGTGTACCCGTCGAAATTAACATAACCGAAGTGACACACGCGGTTATTGAACGTGAAAGACGAGTCGTGTAGGTGTTTTCGTGTTTGACAGCATTTTTAAAATAAAAAAAATTTTAAAGGGAACTTTCTCCAATGCGCACGGTAGCGTTGAATTTGAACTGAAAAAGACGGACTTCGGCAGGCTTTTCTGCGAAACGTCACTGATCGAGCAACTTGCCGAACGCAGTGCCAAAAAAGTTAAAGGCGTCCACGATGTTTCAGTTATCGCCGATAAGCGTTTAAATGACATTGCGCCGTTGAAAGTTCGTTATACCGTGATAATTAAGCAAAACTTTTCGGCAAATGAAGTAAGCGCCGAAATTAGCAACTCGCTTAAAAAAATTTTGGAAGAAATGATTGGAATTGTCGACGTTATCATTGACATAAAAGTTACCGGCGTCGAACAGAGTGAACTTAAAAGAAGAGTAAAGTAGGCGGTGAGAAAAAATGTTGGAGGAAGTGAAAGAAGAAGTCAAGTTGAAATTATCGGACTTCTTTGCGGTATACCGTCAGCGGAAAATAGGATTTCTGCTAGGCTTGCTAATGGGTGTAGTGATTTTGACGCTGGGACCATTTAAAACTTTCTTCATAATTTTTTGCGGCGTGATTGGGCTTTATATCGGTTCAAGGTTCGACGAAGGCGATGACTTGGTAGGCAGGACGCTTAAGGCGATTGAAAACGCCTTGCCGGAACGTTTTCGGCGTTGACAGTTAATTTTTTCAGCACTAATTGGTAAATAAAAATGGATCGTACGGAAGCAAGAGAGACGGCGTTTAAAGCATTATTTCAGTTGGATTTTGCGCCGAATGACGAAAAAGAATTTTATGAAAACCTTGCGATAGAAAACGCAGTCGAAGAAGATACCAAAATTCAGCAAAGGCGCTTGACCTACATTCAAGACGCGGTTAAAGGTACGCGTGACCATTTGGCAGAAATTGACGAATTGATAACGGCGCATTTGAAAAAGGGTTGGACGCTTAAAAGACTTTCTACGGCGGACAGAAATATTTTGCGCCTTGCCGTTTATGAAATGCTTTTTGCAGAAAAAAAACTTTCCGCAGGTATCATTATAAATGAGGCCGTAGAGCTTGCAAAAAAGTACAGCGAGGACGAGTCAAGGCGCTTTATTAACGGTATACTTGACGCCATAGGCAAAAGGGCGGCGGCTAAATCTAAATCAGAAACTGATTCTGAAATTAATTCAGAAACAGATTTTGAAATTAATTCTGAAACTAAATTTGATGAAAGTGTAAGTGATTCGCAGTAATTGTACCTGCGCCCTTAAATCAGTCGGACGCTGTCCGGCTTTTTTGTTTTTTAGTGAAGAGTGAGGAGTACTCTTAACTCCTAACTCCTAAC
>JAFTEG010000331.1 GCA_017453765.1 Selenomonadaceae bacterium | reverse complement strand
AACATTTACGCACTTGGACGCAACGACAGTTTTAAGCCGTCAAATCGCGGAGCTTGGCATTTATCCCGCCGTTGACCCGCTGGATTCAACGTCAAGGATACTTGACCCAAATGTTATCGGCGAAGACCATTACAGCGCGGCTCGCGGCGTTCAGTCTGTCCTTCAAAAATATAAAGAGTTGCAGGATATTATCGCGATTCTCGGTATGGAGGAACTTTCCGAAGACGATAAATTAACCGTTTCGCGTGCCCGCAAAATTCAACGTTTCCTGTCTCAACCGTTCGCCGTCGCCGAAGTCTTCACGGGCTCACCCGGTAAATATGTTCCGCTTAAAGACACAATTCGCGGCTTTAAAGAAATTTTAAGCGGCAAGTATGACGATTTGCCCGAAGCGGCGTTTTACATGGTCGGCGGCATCGAAGAGGCTGTACAAAAGGCTGAGAAACTCAAGGGGGCTTAATCTATGGCGACGATTAAGCTGGAAATTGTCACTCCCGATAAAGGCGAAATTTTCGGCAAGGATATTGATATGTTAATCGTTCGTTCAAAGGCGGGCGAATTGGGAATTTTGCCGAAACATGCCAATCTTTTGACGGAACTTTTGACGCACGCAATGCGAATAAAAGTTGGCGGCAATGAAGAATTGGTAGCAACTTCAGGCGGATTTATGGAAGTCACGCCCGATAAAATAACCGTCTTGGCGGACGCGGCGGAACTTCCCGATTCAATCGACGTGGAGCGCGCAAAGTCTTCACTGAAACGCGCCGAAGAAAGAATTGCGGCTTACAAAAGTTCTTCAAAAGATTCAATCATCGACATAAAACGCGCAGAGGCGGCATTAGCCCGCGCAAAAGCCAGATTGTTAGTCAAAAATATTCACAGCTGATAAAAAAATTTGTCCGTCGGCAAATGTCGGCGGATTTTTTTTGTTAAAATTTTTGGAGGAAATTTGATTGAAGAAAATAAAAATTACCGTCATGAAAAAAGTTTGTCATAAAGATTTGATTGAGCGCTATGAAAATCCGCTTGAAAATGCCTGCGACATGGAAGAAGGCGCAGTTTTCATTGCTGACGGCTGGAAACGCCCTGCGGATTTATGTGAAAGCGCATGGGAAAGTATGTCGCCTTTCGTGCTTGCTCTTTCGCATGGCGCGGAAGATTTTTACGAAGGCTGGATGAAAAATAAAAAATCCGTCATGATTTCCTGCAATGACGGCTTCCGCCCTGTCAGCTTTCTGATTGAAACCCTTGACGAAGATGTTTAGCGCCTAAAATAAATTTTGTACCAAAACTTTTACTTCATTTCAAAACGTGATAAAATTTATTGTTGAAAAAATTTTCGCAACAGTTCGGCGAGATTCAAATTTTTAACAAAGAATAATTTTTGGAGGGAAATTTATAATGTCAATTTTAATTTGCGGCGGCGCCGGTTATATCGGCTCTCACAACGTCGCAAACTTTATCGGCAAAGGCGAAAGTGTCGTCGTAGTCGATAATCTTCAAAACGGTCACAAAGAATTTTTACACCCTGCCGCAAAATTTTATGAAGGCGACATTCGCGACGCAAAGATTTTAGATAAAATTTTTACGGAAAATAAAATTGATGCGGTGATTCACTTTGCGGCGGACGCGCTTGTCGGCGAAAGTATGGTTAATCCGCTGAAATATTTTAACAATAACGTTTACGGCATGCAGATTTTGTTGGAAGCTATGGTAAGGCACGGCGTCGACAAAATTATTTTCAGCTCGACTGCCGCAACTTACGGAGAACCGGAGCGCGTGCCGATTTTTGAAGACGATAAAACTTTGCCCACTAATCCTTACGGCGAATCAAAGTTGATGATGGAAAAAATGATGAAGTGGGTTAACGTAGCGCACGGCATAAGATACATTTCGTTGAGATATTTTAACGCCGCCGGTGACAGCTTGGACGGCACGATTGGCGAGGAACACGATCCCGAAACACATTTAATTCCGCTTATTTTGAGAGTGCCGCTCGGCAAAAGTGATCACATTACAATTTTTGGTGATGATTATCCCACGCCCGACGGAACTTGCATTCGTGATTACATTCACGTTTTGGATTTGGCGGACGCTCATTATTTGGCGCTGAAATATTTGCGTGAAGGCGGCGAATCAAATATTTTCAATCTTTGCAACGGCAAGGGCTTTTCGGTTAAAGAAATGATTGTTGCCGCAGAAAAAGTCACGGGACAGAAAATTAAAACCGTGATTGGCAAACGTCGTGCGGGAGATCCTGCCATATTGATTGCGTCGAGCGAAAAGGCTAAAAAAATTTTGGGTTGGTCGCCGAAATTTACGGACATTGAAGAAATTATCCGAACTGCATGGAACTACCACGCAAAGGAATTAAGAATTTAGAATGTAGAATGTAGAATTTAGAATTTAGAATTTAGAATGTAGAATTTAGAATGTAGAATTATGAATGAAATTTTTTTGCGCCAAAGAAAAAGTAATTCATAACGTTAAAAAATTTCAACGCTTGATTTTATCAACACGACTAGACTTTAGGATTTAATTCATAATTCTAAATTCTTAATTCTTAATTAAAAAAAGGGCTCTGTAGGAAATTTTCCCGCAGAGCCAATAAAGCATAAAATTTATTTTGAATTAGAAGTTATCTAAACGTGCCGGTGTTGTGATCCATAACCAGCGTGTACCCTTCAATAAGGTATCTGGATTCTGATTCACTGGCTACGTGCAAACTGCCGCCGTCAGTAAATTGAATGTTGAAGGTTTTGTTCTCCATTGAAATGGCGCTGACTTGAGAAACGGAAACCGCGCTAAGGTTGACAAGGTCGTTACTGCCGCAATTCATAATGTTGTCATTGCCGCAACCGCCGAAGTAGAAGTATTCATCGTAACCGGCGCTGCCTGTCATAACGTCATTGCCGCCCATGCCGCCCCACATTGAAGAGCCGCCAGCGCCTGCAGAAATTTGGTTATCGGAATTTGCCGCGCCAATCATCATAGCTGTGCCGTTAAGCCCTGTAGCGTTGATAGCGCCTGCGCCGCTTGCAACATAGGAGTAATCCGTAAAATTATTACTGCCGCTATTATAGTGAATAAATTTGTCGCGTGCATTTTCAATTCCCAAACGTCCGCCGTCAGCTGAATTTACATAGAAAGTATTTTGCTCAAGGTCAATTCCAACGTAGCTGATATTGGTAATATCAACAATTTCATTTGACACGTAATTATTTATAATTTGGTCTCCGCCTTTGTACGTGTACGTATTATTAACGTTGGTGATATAGTTATTGGTGATGTTAATAATCGTATCGCCGCTGCCGCCGCCGATGGCGGTTACTGCTACTACTGCCGCCTCGGGATCGTACATTGTTACGCCGGTGTCCAAATTAATCATTTTGCCGTTCGGATAAACTCTGGCATGTACTCCGCCGTCAAGCACCATATCGGTATATTCCGAAGTCTGCGTTACAATGGTATCGGCATCATTTGTAGCGGTAGACGTACTGCTGCTGCCGGTTGGCGTGCCGATAATGTTTACCGATTTTCCTGCCATACCGAGAAGAAGAATGCTTCCGTCATATGTTGAGCTGTAAACGGGATCTATTTTAACGAGCAAGTCGTTGCCGGAGTTCACGGTTGAGTAAGTGCCGCTGGTAACTTCTATTGAGTCGTTGCTGTCAAAACCTGTAATGGTGTCGTAATCGTCCAAATAGGAATGTTGAATAAGCACATTATTTGCATAAGACGAAAGGCTGATATAGTCGTTGCCCCAGCCGCCTTTAATCGTTGCATAATCGCCGAAAGATGTAGCATTGATTGTATCGTTGCCCATGCCGTTGCCGCCGTATACCGACGAATTGCTTGAGTAGAAAGTAATTAAGTCATCGCCGTAGCCGCCGTCTATCGTTACGGTGTCGCCAAAGGTTTTAATCGTATCGGCAGAAGAAGATCCGGTAATTACGGTGTTATTGGAACTGTCCCTGATATTCTTCGAGTCGTAATCGACATAGCTGTTGTCAACTGAACTGCTGCTTGTGGTTGCAACTGAACTGCTGCTTGGGGTTGATACAATGTGACTGTCGCCGTCGCTGTAGGAAGAACCATTAATGGTAATCGCCTTTCCCGCCATACCTTTAAAGGTAATGCTGCTGCTACCGCTGCTGCCGACAGTAATTATCGCGTCCGAGCCGCTGTCATGTCTGCCGTAATAGCTGGTGCCGCTTATGCTTAACTTGCTGTTTTTGGCATAGCTGAAATCCTGTACAACGTCGTTGCCGTCGCCCAAGTCGTATTTAATTGTAAGACGTTCGGGAACTCCGCCGATATAAATAGTATCGTTGCCTGTGCCGCCTACTACGGTACTGTCATCGCCGCTGGTATAGATAGAGTCAGCACCTACGCCGCCGTAGGCAATTAAAGATTCGCCGTAAGCTGCAATAGAGTCACTGCCATAGCCGCCATAAATTTTTACATCACCTTCATAAGTGTTGCCTACAATAAATTCACCGAAGGAAACGAGGTAGTCGTTGCCCGAGTTACCTTGAACCGTTACATGACTTCCATAATTATAAATGGTATCGGCATCCGACGTGCCGCTTACCACAGTATAGTTAGAATGATTACTGCTCATAAGAATTCCTCCCAATTTAAAAACAGAGTTATAAATTTTTTATTCCGCCTGTGTGTCTTGTGTTTCAGCGGCGGATTGTTGGCTGTCAACCTGCGACCAGGTATGTGTGGCGCGGTCGTAGTGATATGTTGGACCTTGACCCAAAACAAAGTTCGATGCGCCGTTTGGTCCAAAGATACTTAAGGAATTGCCGTCAACCATATTGATAACGAAGTTGTCGTCGATTTCATCTGCCGACAAAATATCCGTCAAGGAAATGTTAAACAAATTAACAGTATCGCTTGCGTTGCTGTTGTAGATAGAATCGTTGCCTTCATTTACGCCGCTTACGCCGTAAAAGAAAGTATTAAGCCCACTGCCGCCATAAAGTTTATCATTGCCGCCGATTCCGCCCCAAATGCGATTATTGCCGCTGCCGGAATGAATTTCGTTGTCTTCGGAATTGCCTGCAAGGTCAACGTCGCCGGTTGATTCGCCGGCATCAATATTATTTATGTTGTTGAACAGTGTACCAAGTGAGCCGTCAAGGAAAATAGAAGTCGACGAAGTTTCATTTACTCGCAAGACGTTGCCCAAATTTCCGCCGCCGTAGAAATTTATTCCGTTTTCGTAGGTTAAGGTGTTGGGAGTATCTTGGCGACCGAGTTTGGCATAGTAAACATTTTGTCCGTCTTCGGAATACTGGAAAATATCATTCGTCGATTCGGAGGAATCAGCCGTTTTGGCTTGGAAAGAAGTACCATTTTCCAAATCAAAACTGACAAAATCGTTTTGGCGAACCAAAGAGCGAATTTTATTTCCCATAAAATTAATTACGCCGTTGTTGTTGGTGAAGTCCGAAAGATAGCCGTTGTGGTTGCCAACGTCGAAGAAATTAGCCGACGTATAAGAAGTGGAACTTTGGGACACGAAATTTTGAGGATTGGTATTTTGGCGTCCGCCTATGACGTAAGCAGCAGGATTTTGGAATGAACCGTAGCTGCTGAGAATGTCTGTCCAATTCGTGGAAGGCGTGATTACAACGGTACCTGTGGCGTAATTGATTGTTTGAGTTACAGTTCCGTCGGTGTCCGTATAAATAGCCGTATCAGTCGAAGATAAAGTGCCGTCGCTGTCTACGGTGGTATGAATAGACGTTTGGGAACTTGAAGTTACTCCGTTGATTGTTTGTGATTGTGAAGAGGTGCTGTATGAGTTAGATGAAAAATTAGTATAGTTACCTTCGGGCAAATTAACCATATTAGCAATAAGCAGTGGATTTATAGAATTAAAACCTAATCCGAGTGAAAATGCATCGGTAGCTGCCGGTGTTTCGGTATTTGTCGAAGTAGTAGTAACTTCATTGTCGTCCATAATTAAGCCTCCTTAAAAAAGGGTCGACAGACTATACTAATAATAACCTGCCGACATAGATTAACTAAACCGAACGCTTAAAAGCGGTTGTTATAACTTACACTCTGCTGCTCCAAGTATGGGATTGGCGATTGTAGCTGTAGGAGCTTTGATCAGAAAGCATGAAGTTAGACGCGCCGTTTTGTCCGACAATTCTAAGGGAATCGCCGCTGTACGTGCTGATAACCAAATCTTCCCTGTCTTCATAAAAATTAGAAATATCCGAAATGGAGACGTTGTGAAGGTAAACGCTGTCAGTTGAAACGCTGTTGTAGATAACGTCGTTGCCTTCATTTAAGCCGTAAAGGTAGGTATTGCCGCCGGAGCCGCTGCCGTAAAGCGCATCGTCGCTTCTGGCTTCACTGCCCCAAAGAGTGTCGCCGTAAGCCGCATAAATGGTATTGTTGGCGGCATTGCCGGTAAGGGAACGTCCGCCGCCGATACTTTGGACAAAGGAACTTGAAGAATTTCTGGCGTCAATGTTTTCAATGCTGATATACTCGTTGCCTCTAAGGTCAACATTTCTGTTATACGATGAAAGGTTCAAAGTATCTTGATGGCTGGCACTTCCAATGTAAGACACGCCGTCGGTATAATTGAAAGTATTATCTTGGTTGGTCATACCGAGTTTTGTATAGTAAACATTTTGTCCGTCCGTCGAATATTGGAAAATATCATCCGTCGAACTGCTGGACTGCGATTGGAAAGAAGTACCGTTGCCCATGTCGAAGCTGACGTAATCGTTGGAGCGAGTGAAGGACGAAATATTCATGTCAACAAAATTCATTACGCCGGTTCTATTGTTGAAATTGTTGAGATAGCCGTTTTGTGCGCCGACATTATAGAAAGTGCTTGCAGTATAGCTGCTGTTGGATTGAACGCTGCTTTCATTGAAAGTCCTGACGGTCGTATTGCCGTTGGTGTAGCCGCCAATATCATAGCTGTAATTGGAATAATTATTGTTTTGCTGAAAGAAACTGTATCCGCTCAAAATGTCGTTAAAGGAAACAGTCGAGCTGACGCCGGCTTCACTGCTGCCGCTGAAACGATACGAATTGTTGCCAAAGGCATTGGAAGAACCAAACAAAGACGCGGGATTAATTCCCAAACTTGTAAGATCTGCGGAAGTAGCAAGATCCTCTGCCGGCGCCGATTCTTCGACGCTGAATTTAAATTCATTATCCATAAAAAGACCTCCTTGTAGTAAAAAGCTTAAACCTGTTAAATAACCAAAAAATTGAATTTTATAATTTCTAAGGACATTATATATATATATATGAAAGTCAAGTTGTTTATTGGAAAATCATTTT
>JAFTEG010000330.1 GCA_017453765.1 Selenomonadaceae bacterium | reverse complement strand
TAAATTTTCTTTCGGTTTTTCATTTTTAACAACAGGAGGTTGCTGTAAATCAAGCGTCGGCACTTGCTCTTCTTCGTTTTGAACCGGTGCAGGGGTAGCAGCTTTAAGCGCTTCACCAATTCTTTCAGCCGGCGTTTTTTCGGCAGGTTTTTCTTCCGGCTCTTCAAACAAATTTATTTGCTTAGGTTTTGCACGTTCACTTCTCTCACGTAATTTATCAGCGGCAATTTTCTTCGCAGTCTCTATCAAATTCATTAACGGCACTGCCTCTGCAGGTTTACTGCCGTCAAACAATAATTCTATCTGATTCGGATTTCCTTGCCTTTCTATGCCGTCCGCAACGCCTTTCAAAAAATCCGAAATATAAATCGCGCTGTTTTTATGTTCGTCAAAAAATTTTACCAGCGCTTTTTTAATTTCCGATTCTTCGCCAAATCCCGCTAAAACCTGTTGTCCGAGATAATCTTGAACGGTTAATTTTTTATCTTTGCGAAGGTCACTTAATTTGGCGGCGGCACTTGCAATGTCTGAAAGGTCGTAGCTGTGCAAAATGCCCGCTTTCATTTTAGCCTGAATTTGTGCCATTCGCGGCGCGGCACTTTCCAATGCGTTTGTAAGCTTTCTTGTATTATCGTCCGTAGATTCGGCAATTTTGTCAATCAGCGTGTCATCATCATAGGCAAGCGCGAACAAAGCACGTTTTGCGCGTCTGACGCCGTCTGCATTTATGCCGCCTTCCGCCGTAGTGTAGGCGTTTAATTCATTTCTGTTCAGAATATCTTGCAGGACGCTTACCAAAAAATCACGGTTATCAGCGTTAGTTATGTCGCCGTTGTCATTGTCGACGTAAAGTTCCAGCGTTCTGATTTTAATTTTACTCGCGTCATTTTTAGCCTGTTCACTTGCTCCAAATTTAACGCCGCCTGTCTGTGATTCGGTTATGGCTTGTAAATCTTGCACAGAAAGGTTGTCGGTAATTTCGCGTACCAGCACGGGATTTTTCATCTGCGCTACCGCGTTACGATCTAAACCAAATTTTTCCGCATTAACAATTACTTCCCGCTTGTAGTTGTCGGCTTTAGCGTTTTCGTAGGCGAATTTAATCGCGGCAGTTCGCCCGTTGCCGTTTAAAACCACGTTGTCACTTCGTACAATCGGCGCGCCTTGATTCAAGTTGCGGCTGTCCATAAGGTCGGCAGGACGTAATGAATTTGCCATTGAAAGTAATTCCGCTTGCATTGAAATACGGTCACGATCACGCGGCTGAAGTTCGGCGGGATAATTTTCATTCCTATCAACTTTGCTGTCTTCAAGATTCAAGTAATGCGACGCGACAAGGTCATTAGCCTCAACAACTTTGTATTGAACTTCATATTCCTTGCCGTTATCAGCGACGATTTTTGTTTTATCGCCTTTAACCGCGTTATTTTCTGCAGGTAAAACATCTTGCGCGAAAGTGCTTTTGATTTTTTGCGTCGGAAAAGGTTGAACTTGCTCGGCAGGCGCGGGATTTTCTTGTACCGGCGTTTGAGTATTGCCGGACTTTAATCGGTTGTTTACTGCGTTATCAAAAGGTTCAAGGAGTAACGTTTCTTCTTCTTCGCCTGAAAATTCGTTGTAGGTTTTATGCGTCATACCTGTTTGACGGAGCAGGTCTTGTTCTTTTTCAGAGAAATTTTCAACGGGTATTTCGTCCATTCCGTTAAAATATTTGCGTACATTATTTACAGTGTTGCGTATATTTTCAAATTCTTCATCTGTTAATTGATTTAAAGGATTGTTATCTGATTGTGCCGTTTTAGGCGATTGAATTTGCTCGGCAGGCGCGGGACTTTGTTGTACCGGCGGAATTTGTTGTTGTGATTCAGTTTTAGGTTGGACATTATCGGCAGTTTGGGATTCTAATTTTTTAATCTCGTTTTCAGTATTAAGAATTTGTTGATTTATGTTTTTAAGTTTTTGCCGTGCTTTTTCTGAACCGTTGAAGTCGTCTCTGTCATCAGCAGAAATTTTTTCACTAAGTGCAGTGGCGGCGTCTTGCTTTAATTGTTCAAGCTTTTTCTGCGCTCTGCTCAACGCCGATTCTTTTTGTGGCGGCTTTTGTCGAGGTTGTTTGTTGCCGTACGCATTTCCGATATCTTGTCCCGCGTCTTCGTCATAATCAGCGTTAAAAGTAGCTTGTGTAGGCGGTTGCCGATTTTGATTTAAATCAAGTGAAATATTTTCATCTTCATTTTGAATTTGAGATTGCGGATTAGGTGACGTTTTACCGAATTGCCCTGCGGTTTCATCAAAGGTTATTGGTTTTGCGCCATAATCTATAGGTCTTTCAACTTCTTGCTTAGGCGGATTGTTTATATCGAATGAAACGCTTTCATCTTCGTTTTGAATTTGAGATTGCGGATTAGGTGACGTTTTACCGAATTGTCCTGCGGTTTCGTTATAGTTAATAGCCCTGTCGCCAATCAATATGTCCGATACTTGTTGTTGAATGTTCGGCATATCGTCCGGCTTCACATTTTCTATCGAAATATCAGCTACGGGAGTAACCGTATTTCCACGCTGACCGTATACTTTCGACAAAACTTGCGGCGCGGTTTGCAAAATTGCATTTGCGGTTTCTTCATTCAAAGACCGTAAATTAGCGTATGCGTTCGCGGTTTGGTTTTGCAGTTGCGGTAATTGCGCCTTCAAACTTTCCGCAGTTGTAGCGTCGCCTTGACTTTCGGCGTCTTTTATTTTTTGAGCAGTGTCAATGAGTTGCGTCCTTAACGCATTGAAAGTATTCTGCGCGTCGGCAATGCCTTCACTCGCCTGCCTAACAGTCAAGACAGGATTAACTTTCGTATTCAGCACAGATTTTAACGCCGCAAGTTGGGAGCCTAACCGCATTGCCTCTTTTGTCGCCTTAGGATTTTCGCCCGCTTTTCTTGTAGTTCTTTGAATGGCGTCTAATTTTCTCTGCGTCTGTTCAATTCCCAGCTGTACCAAATTAAATAAGTCAATCGGCGAATTGGGATTTAAACTTGCACCTTCACGCCACGTTTTTCCTGTGTCGTTCAATTCGTCATAACGCGACTGAGCCTTCCACAGATTTTCCAACGTCGCTTTATGTTCGCGTACAAGCTTATTGTAACGCCTTGCCGTTTTTCCGTCTGTAGGCTTGCCGATATCTTCCATACGCTGATTTAATGCCAATAAAGTGCGGATGTACTGCCGAATATCATTTTCAAGCTGTTCACTTTCTGAAACGCGTTTGAAATTTTTAGGCGCCTGCAAATTTTGTAACTCTGCGCGAGCTTGTTCCAATTCTTTATCAGTTTCGGCAAGTTTATTTTTAGCATTAATGTATGTTGACGAGTTAAGTTTATTATTGTAGGCAAACTGCATTTGAGCTTCCGATTCTGCACGTTGCTGTTCAAGCCTTGCAATATCATCTTGCAACTTCAAATAATTTTCACGGAATTTCTGTGCGTCGTCCGATAAAGTTTTAGCGTCACTGTTCAAAATCTGCTGTATCGGTTTATCGCGGTTAATCTGCCGAAAAAGTGTCAAGGCGTCTGAAATAGCTTGCGTGTCCCCGTTATCAAGCGCCGTGTCTAAATTTTCGTCCAATACGCCTTCTTCCGCCAATGCCGATTTTAAATTTTGAATTAACTTAGCTTGATTGTCCGGCGAAAATTTTTGCCAACCGTCTGCAGGATTTAAAATTTCATCTGATTCAGTCTGCGTTTGTGATTCGGAAGGCGTGGCGTCAAAGTTAATGTTGGCGTCTTTCAAAAGTTGTGTCATTGCGTCAACGTCGCCGTTTTGCAATATCTGCTGATGTTTCATTGCGTCGGGATTGCCTTCATCAACTTCACGCTGTACCAATTCTGTAAATGCGGCTTGTATTTTTTCGGCGGCAGATTTTTGATTTTCCATAAAGCGATTGTAACGTTCGGCGATTAAGTTGTCGCCAAATGCCTGTATCTCCTCACCAAAGTTTTCGCGCAGAAGTTCTCGGTTACCGTCGCTTGAAACGAAGTTGCCTGGAGAGTTAAGCATATTATTTTCTTGCAAGAAACTGATAAATGCGACGGCGTCTTCGCCTTCCAAATTATTTTTGCGATCGTCCACGAACATTTTAAAAATTTCTTTGTCAAGATCAGTTTTTCCCTGCAAATTGAAAGTAGGTTGAACTTCCGGCGACCGTGTCAGCAAGTTTTGTATAATGCCGTCGATAACCGAATCACCTTCATTGCCGGTTGAAGGCTGTTCAGTCGCAGAAATATTCGGTGCTGCGTCTTTGTTTTTGGCAGGCGTAGCCTTATTGCCTTTAAAGCCGCCGAAATTATGTCCTGCAAATTCGCCTTCCCACTGATCCCCTGCCGCCGAAACGTCCAAATGTACATTGCCGGTACCTAAACTTTCGACATTCATACCTAAGCCGAGACTTTGACCGTACTTTACAAATTCGTCTAACAGTTCGCCCTTTTGAAAATCGTCCGTGAATAAAGCACCTTCGGCGCCGCTACCGCCGTCGTGTACGTCAAACTTCCAACCGTTTCCGTGACTGTATTCACCTTCTACGTGGCTGTCACCGTTTGTAACTGCGGATACTACCAGCGGCTTGCCGGTTTTTTCGTAAAACCATTTACTAAGCGCGTACAAGGCAGGCATAGTTTGAGCTTGCGCGCCTTCGTAGCTGACATTGTCGCCTTGCCGTATCCAATACTTTCCTTCGCCAAAATCAGCGGGAACAGTTTCATCTTCATTATCTGCATAAAAATTAATATTTCTTGCATTCGGCACCGTTGCGGCTTTCATACCTTCTATATACTGTGAAAGTTCTCCGCGTCCGAAGTAGCCTGTATCCGCCATAATATTTGCAAATTCTTCTATGTCGGTTATTCCATTAAGTTCAGGACGGTATCTTATAAAGTCATCTATATAGGCGTCCGCAAATTCTTGTTCGTCGTTAAACTGTCTCCAGTTTCCCTCAGTATCTTTTAAACCCGCATAATTATTGTAAGATTGCGCCATATCAGAATCAAATGTTTGATATGATTCTTCAGCCCATTGTCTATAAATTAATTCCGCAGGAATATCAAGATTAAATTTATCTCTTGCACGCGCAGAGGCATATTGAGCAAGTTGCCACATTTGGTTTTGCTTTGCCGTGAAATTCGGATCATAATCGTTTACAGGTTGCGCGTCTTCGTTTTTACCCGTCGCCTTGTCAATCAAGTGACCGCCTACCGCACCGCCGCCAATTATCGGTATCATTGTCATAAAACCTTCTAAAGCCGCTTGTCTTTGTTCGCCGAGTTCGGGATTTGTAATTATTTCGTAAGGATTGTAGCTATACGGCTTACCCGCCATTTCATTTTGAATACCTTGCTGGTAAGCTTCTTCTGCCGCTTGTATGCCGAGTTCCGCGCCTGCTGTCCCCATACGTCTGCCAAAATTTATTCCTCTTCCTGCAAGTTTAGGCAACATTCCAAATTGCAAGGCGTTTGAAATTGCCAATTCACCTACGTTTCTGCCGAATACTCCCCAACTTTTATCGGCGGCTTCCGAAGGCGACATACCGTTTAAAACGGCATTTTTCTCAAAACTTCCTGCCTCCATTGCCGCTTCCGGCGGTACAGTCAATAAACCTCCAGCCGCAAATTGTGCCGCACGTGAAGATATACCGGGTATTTTGCTTAATAAGGCTCCTCCTCTTGCGGCTAAACTTGCACCCGTAGCCCACAATGACGCACCTTCTGTAAGTGCCGCAGGCGCCGCTATCGACAAGACAGAACCGCCTGTCCGACCTGTTCCACGTGCTAAGCCTTCCGGTGACGTTATATAGTCTAAAGAAAATTCAGCTTCTTTAGCCGGTTTTAATCTTTCGGTAAAATAATTTGAGCCTTCTTCAAGCGTGTTACTTACTCTGTCAAGGTTAGCAAATTTCGCTAGGTCTGAAAATCCGCCTAAAAGATTTTCACCGATACCGCCGACAATATTACCT
>JAFTEG010000329.1 GCA_017453765.1 Selenomonadaceae bacterium | reverse complement strand
GATTTAATCCACATAAGACGGCATTTCAATAATTCTGATTTTTTGGGAGAAGATAACCGAGCCATTGACGCGGCGTTGGAAGTTGCACACGTACAGAATGAAGGTATAGTCAACTCAATCAAGAATTCGGCGACACTGCGCGGGATTTTGAAATTTGCACAGGTATTGCCAGATGAAAAGTTAAGAGACGCCAAAAATAGATTTATGGAAGATTTTCTTTCAATCGGAAACGAAGGTGGAATAGTCACAACGGATCAGCAAGCGGAGTTTACGCCGATAGAAAATAAGCCCGTGACGATAAGCGGGGAACAATCGGCATTGATAAGAGATAAGATTTACAGCTATTTGGGAATCAGTCAAGCTATTGTAGATTCAACGTACAGTGAAGATCAATTCGCGGCATTTTATGAATCAGTGGTGGAACCGATAGCAACGGCGTTAAGTCTAGAGTTTACGCGGAAATTGTTCAATGAAAGGGAATTATCGTTTGGGAACCAAATAATTTTTGAAAGTGGACGTTTGCAATTTTCGAGCAACAGGACAAAGATTGAACTTTTGAAAGAGTTAATGCCGCTAGGACTTTTGACAGTAAATCAAGCGTTGGAAGTCCTTAACCTAGCACCAGTTGAAGGCGGCGAAAGACGCTTGCAAACTTTAAATGTAGTAGACGCCGACAGAGCAACAGAATATCAGCTGGCGAAAGCATATAACGGCGACAGAAAAGGAGTAATGGACAATGGAATATCGCCAAACGGAAATGACGGCGACAACGGCGACGGAGATAAAACAGATGAAACTTGAAGGCTACGCAATAGTCTTTGATTCTCAAGCGCAAATTGGCAATGTGCAGGAAGTCATAACACGTAATGCCTTAGCAAATTGTGATTTATCAGACGTAGCCTTATTTTATAATCACGACACTAATCACATACCACTTGCACGGACGCCCAACACTTTGACGCTGGCGGTTGACGAACGCGGCTTGAAGTTTTCAGCTATAGTTCCAGATACCGAAGACGGACGAAGTATTTATGAATCAGTAAAACGTGGAGACTTGCGCGGGTGTAGTTTTGCCTTCCAAGTAGCGGACAATGGCGAAAGTTGGGAAGGGAACATCAGGAAGATTAACAACATAGCAAAAATATTTGAGTGTAGCATTTGCCCTTATCCAGCGTATGATGAAACGTCGATAGAGGCACGGGCTAAGCAGAAAGGAAATAACGTAATGGAAAATCAAGAAAATCAATTGGGAACGAACGCGCAAAAGCTTTTCGGCGTAGGTAGCATTGAAGGAGATAGCGCAGTTAATTTCGGCGACGACGTAATTTCAAGCAATGAATATCGGAGTGCTTTTTTCAAGTCTTTGCAGGGTAAGGAATTGTCGACGCCAGAAAAAGCGGCAATGACTAAAGCCCGTGAAAATTTTGAGAAACGCGCCAACGAATTTAACACGTCGACGAATAGCGCGGCGGTTATCCCAACGGCAACGCTTGATGAAATTATCAGTAAAGCACGGACGCACGGCGGCTTGCTTGCCGAATGCAGAATGTTTTCAATGCCGAGTAAAATTGCGATACCGATAGCAACACCTACGGACAAAGCGGCGTGGCACGTGGAAGGCGCGGCGGTAGAAAGTGAAAAAATCACGCCGACAGCGATAACTTTTGACGGCAACGAAATAATGAAAGTTTTCTCTATATCTCAAAAAGTGCAAACAATGTCAATATCAGCCTTTGAAAGTTATATCGTTGACGAGTTGGAAAACTGCGTAATGTCAACGATTGAAGACGCAATAGTAAACGGCACGGGCAACGGACAAGGTACAGGAATTTTGACTGCCTTTGATTCGGACAACACCATTGAAACGGCGTCTAATACAAATATAGGCTATGCAGATATTACGCGCACCGTTGCTAAACTTAAGCGCGGTTATGCTAACGGCGCAAAATTCGCGATGAATAACGCCACATTATGGAGCAATATTTACAGGTTATCAGACGACAACCAACGCCCGCTTTTCATCACGGACTTGCAAAATGAAACAATCGGACGGCTTTTAGGTTATCCCGTTGTCATTGATGATTATCTGCCAGACAACACAATTATTTTTGGCAATTTTAACTATATGGCGTACAACTTGCCAGCAGGTATAGTGATAGAATCAAGCCGTGAAAGTAGCTTTAAATCGGCACTTATCGATTATCGCGCATTGGCAATAGCAGACTGCAAGCCAGTCTTAAAAGACGCATTTGTTAAGTTTTCTTTTTCATAACCTACTATAGCTTGACGCATACAAAATAGACTGTCACGTCACCACACAACATAAGACGCGGCAGTCTATTTAAAAAGGCAGGAAAGAATTATGGTTACACTTGATAGCATAAAAGAATTTTTGCGGATTGATACAGACTACGAAGACGCGCAGATAACGTCATTGATAAATTCGGCGGTTGAATATATCGAAGTAGCAACGGGCT
>JAFTEG010000037.1 GCA_017453765.1 Selenomonadaceae bacterium | reverse complement strand
TGACTTAGAGCCTGTACGCGATAAAAACTACAGCGACATACAAAACATAATCCCTGCCTACGATTCGGTAACCAACAAAGTAAATTCCACTCTTGAAAGTTTTATCAGTGATGACTTAGAGCCTGTACGCGATAAAAACTACAGCGACATTCAAGGCATAATCCCTGCGTACGATTCGGTAACCAGTAAAATAAATTCAACTCTTGAAAGTTTTGTCAGTGATGACATTGAACCGGTTAGAGGAATTAACTATGATGATTTAGACCCGTTGCCGTCTTTGTTTTCCGGCGCCGCAGATTCGATAAATGCCGGCTTAGATAAAGTTAATGACGGTATCGGCGATTATCTCACTGAACACCACGATAATTACGATGAAATTATACCGCACTACCTGCCTGCCGCACACGCTTCAAACAAAGTTATAGGCTACGTCGAACGAGGCAAAGTCACCGAACATTGGCAAGATAATATGACTGACGCCATACGCCTTGCAATGGAAAACACGATAGGCAAAGTTGTCAATGACAATGCAAAGCGTGGCGTTTTAAATTCTTCAGTCACGACGCAAGCACTTAATGACATTGAAAGAAATGCGTCCGACGAAGTGGCGCGGCAGTATCAGCAAAACATTCAAACTATCGCGCAGTTGGCAGATACACGCTGGAAAAATATTGAGTCGGCGCTGAATGATATGAAAAATGCGTATGACGGCATACTAGGCAATTATTTGAATGGCGCGGGTCAGCAAGGACAGCTTGTGCAAGGCAAATTCAACAATATCAATGCAGCTTTACTCGGCGGCTTGCAGACTTACAACGCGCAACTTTCCAACTACTTAAATTCTACTCAGCAAGAAGGCGCGTTCACGGAAAATATCTATCAAAACGGTGTGAATGCTTTAAACGCGAAGTTACAAGGCTATACGTCCCAACTTTCCAATTTCCTCACTGCAACTCAACAAGAAGGCGTACTCACGGAAAATATTTATCAAAACGGTGCGAACGCTTTAAATGCGAAGTTGCAAGGCTATACGTCCCAACTTTCCAATTTCCTCACTGCAACTCAACAAGAAGGCGTACTCACGGAAAATGTTTATCAAAACGGCTTGAACGCTTTAAATGCGAAGTTGCAAGGCTATACGTCCCAACTTTCCAATTTCCTCACTGCAACTCAGCAAGAAGGCGTACTCACGGAAAATGTTTATCAAAACGGCTTGAACGCTTTAAATGCGAAGTTGCAAGGATACACGTCGCAATTCTCTAATTATCTCACTGCAACCCAGCAAGAAGGCGCGTTCACGGAAAATATCTATCAAAACGGCTTAAATGCTTTAAATGCGAAGATGCAAGGATACACGTCGCAACTTTCCAATTACCTAAATGCCTTGCAATATCAAGCCCAACTTGTAGAGAATATCTACCAAAACGGCATTAACGCGTTAAGTCAGAAACTGCAGAGCTTAAATTCGCAGATATCGAACTATCTTCAAAGTTTACAGCAGGCAGGCGCTTTTGCAGAGAATATTTATCAAAACGGCGTAAACGCGTTAAGCCAAAAACTTCAAAGCCTAAATTCGCAGATATCCAATTTTTTACAGGCAGTTCAGCAAGGTGCGGCAATTGAAGGTCAGATTTACGCGAATGACACGGCTAACCTTACGAATCGCCTGACTGCGCTCAATCACCAAATTAATAATTTTTTGCAAGCGAATCAGCAGGAAAGTTCATTGGCGGAAAATATCTACCAAAACGGTTTAAACGCCCTAAGTCAGAAACTTCAAAGTTTAAATTCGCAGATATCGAACTTTTTAAATGCCTTGCAATATCAATCACAAATTGCGGAGAATATTTACCAAAATGGCACCAATACACTGCTTGACGAATTGAAAGTTTACGATGACCAGCTACAAAATTATCTCGGTGTTACGCAGACATTAACTCAAACAAATACACAGCGCGGCGACAGCATTAACAAAATGCTGATGAATCAAGCCGCGATTTTTAATTATCAGCTGAATAACTACCTGCAAAGTGAAAATACTCTCGCGCAGTTTATCGCCGCACGCTACGGCAACTTGCGAAATGCTTACAGTGATCAAGCCAATATTTACAACACTGAAATAGGCGCCGTTACAAACACGCTCGGACAGGTAGGCACTCTTGCCAACAATCAATATTCAAATTGGACAAACACTTTGAACGCCAAAGACCGCGTATTTCAAGGTTTGATTAAAAATCGATACGACGGCTTAAGTCAAGATATGCGGACGGCGCTTGACGCTTACGGCTTAATCGGCGATGCAATGATGAAAGGCGAAAACACTTTGGCGCAGGTAATTCAATCTGCTCATTCGTGGAGCGGCGACGTTATAAATTATCACGCGCAGAAATGGAATCACCGCATTGCCGCATTGAAATATATGCTTGAAGTTTTTCAGGCGCGTGCAACCGGTGTTGCGGCGTGGACAAATGTTTGGGGCGAATCTTTCGACAACCTTGCGAAAGGAATTGCGCTTGACAGCGCGGCACAAGAAGCGGCGCAAAGTCCTGCACTGCGTCTGTGGAATGCGTCAGTCGGCTTGAATCAGTCTGCAACCGGTGTACTTGTTGCGTTGTCGGGACAAGGCAGGCGCACCACCGAACAATCGCGTAGCGGCGGTAGCGGCGACTTTTGGAGCGGTTTATTCAGCTCAGCAACTACGGCATTTATGGGCGGCATTGGTAGCGGCTTGCTGAACGGCGCTTTTAGATAATTGAAAGGAGTATAAAAATGACAAATAATTATCCGACACTTGATGAACTGTTGCAGATGAAAGCGCAAATAGAAAATTCGCAACGGGATGCAATGATTCAAAATCAAAATATGAATACCGTTGCCAATATGACACAAAATGTAAGTCCAATGGGAAATTTAGGCATAGCACTGGGAACAATCGGCGGCAATTTAGCGGCACGGTATTTCAATGATCAATACCAAAAGCAATTACTTAATCAAAAAGGCTATCAAGATTTTATCAATGCGCTTAATTCAACGCCAAGCGCTATAAATCAACTTTCGCCGACTCAAAATTCAGCGGCTAATCTGATTCAAACTCCGCCGAATCCCGCCTTGCTTGCTACCGAAAATAACACGGCAATTTCACCGACAAATATCGCGCCTTCAACTTCGCTTTTTATAAAGGATAATCCTTCTTACGATTGGCGGAATCAAAAATATTTGTCGAATAATCAGCCGTACTTCCGTCCGACTTATCTCGACGGCACGCCTAAAAATTATTTAACTGCATATACAGCAATGCGTTAAGGCAGGTGTTAGTAATGGCGTATTATTTTCCAAATCAAACAAGCCCCGAACTTTTGAAAGGCTTGGAAGTTGCAGAATCGGCGGGACAAAATATTCCCGTGACAACCGCGCCACCTGCTCCGACAAACGGCTACGTTGTAGACAAAAGTTTGGTACCGCAAGAAAATTTGCCGACGATGAATGACATTTACACTGCGCAATACGCTGATGAAAGACAACGAGACTTTAAAAATAATTTCCCGTACCCTTCACTTTCGCCGAGTGAATTTGCCGCACGGAATCAAGTTCACACGCTTAAAACGGCGTGGCAACAGGCGCAGGAAGGCATTAACGCGCTTGATCCTGCACAAAACGCCGATACAATTTCAAAACTTCGGCAAGTGCAAAAAGATTCTTCGGACGCGGCAAATATCCTAAGAAATACGGCGCAGGCAATGGGCTGGAATATGAAAGGTATGGGCGCTGATGACAGTTTAGCCTTGTCGACGCAACTTATTAATATGGACAGACAGCGCGGAATGAATGAGCTTTACAATATGCCGACAACCGCCGCGCAGAAACGAGAGTATTACGAACAAATGGTACGAAGAGGAGTTGCTCCGCACGTTGCAAGAGATGTTGCCAATCTTAAAGGCGATGAATTTAGGGAACAGAATATTTCACGCTTAATTGAAGGTATTGGCGCTTACGGTTCAAACGGTGACGGTTCACTAAATGAATTTGGGCAAATGCTTGCCGGAAAACTTTATACGGAGGCACCTTATCAGTACGGCAATATCGTGAATAGTTTCGCGTCGCCGAAAGAGTTGTTTAACGTCAACGCGAATATGGCGCAGGCGGAAAAGCAAAATCAAAGCGCGTGGGATAGAGCAAAGCTGAATGCGCAAAATGCGTGGGATATTTCAGAAGCAAGATTGAAACAAAATGAAAGTCATTACGCACAAGACAGACAAGATAAGCTGAATCAGCAAGAATGGGAGCGTAATTATAAAACTAATCAATTTACTTTAGATCAAGTAAAAGCTTTTCAAAAAACATTGGGCGCACAACTTGAAGAGGCATACAATGTAGGGTTGGCACTGTATAACGGTGATAAAGCAAAAGCCGGCGAATTTGCTGAAAAGTATATTTCAAGAGACATACCTGAACGCAAAGGAGAAAAAGAAGATGAAAAACTGGTGCAGGCACGAAATTCCTTCAACATAGCCGCTAAAGGCATTGTAGATACTTTAAAAGCGGGGGACTTTGAAAATTCCAAAACACTTATTGAAACTGCTAAAGAAAATTTAAGAGACCCGAACGGTGCATACGCGGGGCATATTCCTCTTGACGTTTATAATCATTATATGGCGTTGTATGATTTTTATGAAAAAGTTGCGAATGGAGAAATTCCCGTTAAAGACATAGATAGATACGTAGCAGAATTGCAAGGTCGTACTTACATTGGAACAACTGATGAGGATATGGCGGCAATTATGACACTAAAAAGAGAAAATCCAAGTGTATGGCGCGAACTGATTGATAACCAAATTCAAACCTATAGGGCAAAGCACGCTAAGGAAGAAATTGAAAAACCGAATAATAACGTTACTCAAAATTATTATGGATACTACGGATACGGGGTAATAAATCCAGTTCCTTATTACAACTCCAACGCCTATAACGGTAATTATGGAAAATAAGCACACAAGGAGGGAGCAAATATATGGCACAACCAAAATATGACAGCAGTTTACTTTTGTCTTCAAGAGATTATGACAATGCTTTAAGGCAGAATAAAATAAACGAAGGAATACCGATTTTTGGCAGTG
>JAFTEG010000328.1 GCA_017453765.1 Selenomonadaceae bacterium | reverse complement strand
CGTCACAATCGGCATTAGCGCGTTATCTTAATTTGACGCAAGCGAGAGTTAATCAGCTTATCGGTGAAGGCATTGTTATTCGGAGCAAGAAAGAAACAGGCGTTTTGGTCGCTGACAGCATTAAAAATTATTTTGTCGATAAATCCAAACGCGAAGATACAGAGACCGTAAATTTTTGGCAGGAAAAAGGACTTCACGAACGCGCAAAACGCGAACTTGTCGAGTTAAAATTAGCGAAGGCACGCGGTCAAGTTTACGATGCAAAGGTCGTTGAACAAGCGCTCGAAAAAATGCTTACTACCTTTCGTACCAATTTGACGGGACTTGCACACCGTTTACCGGCAGAGTTGGCATATTGCACGGAAGAAGAAATGCACGACGTTTTAGCGGCGTCTTTTGAAAATCTTTTGGCGGAATTGTCGAATTTCGACACAAAGAGCCTTGCCGAAGAAGGCGATGACGAATGAAAAGTATTAATGACTTACTCGGCAAGGTAATGAAAAAAGGTTTACAGCCGATAAAAAAGATGTCGGTTAGCGAATGGGCGGACAAATACCGTCAATTACCTGCAGACGCGGCGGAGCCTGGTCAATGGCGGACTTCGCGCACGCCGTATGCAAAAGAGATAATGGACGCCTTCACAGATAACAAAATTCACCGAGTTGTTGTAAAGTCGGCGGCTCAGGTTGCAAAGACTGAAATTCTATTGAACGTTATCGGCAGGTTCGCGCACTTAGACCCTTGCAGTATTCTCTTAGTCAATCCTACTATCGAGATGTCGCAGGACTTTTCGAAGGCGCGTTTGTCGAGGATGATACAAGATACAAAGATTTTAACGCCGCTTTTTTACGGCAAGAGCGAAAATGCAAAAACGCGTGATTCTAATCAGACTATCCTTTCCAAATTTTTTACCGGCGGCAGGTTGGTATTAGGCGGAGCAAATTCACCTGCGGGATTAGCGTCAAGACCGATTAGAATTTTACTTTGTGATGAGGTGGACAGGTTCCCAATTTCGGCAGGAAGTGAAGGCGATCCGGTAGACCTTGCCGCAAAAAGAATGACAACATTTTGGAATTACAAAATGGGGTTATTCTCCACGCCGACGAATGAGGGTGCGAGCCGCATTGACATTGAGTATTTAACCGGTACGCAGGAAGAATGGCAACACCGATGTCCGAATTGCGGCGAATACCATGCGCTTGACTATCGCGCGATGAATGTAGATTTTACCGAGAATCACGACGACGCGGGAAATAAAACCGTCATTGTTAAAAGTGTAAAATGGAAATGTCCCGACTGCGGGTTTGAATTTGACGAACGCGCGATAAAGACGGCGCCGCAAAAATACGTTGCTCAGAATCCCGACGCTATTCACAACGGCATAAGGTCATTTTGGCTTAACGGCTTTTCTTCCCCGTGGTTGACGTGGGCTGAAATAATGCGTGAATGGTTAGAGGCAAAAGGCTTGCCGTCACGCGAGGCGGTAGTTTACAACACGCGGTTTGGTTTGTCGTATAAATTAGCCGGTGAATACGAGGACGAGCAAGTATTTTTGGACAGGCGCGAAGAATATCAAGCCGAATTGCCGGACGGAGTATTACTCTTGACGGGCGCGGTTGACGTGCAAAAAAATCGGCTTGAATACGAAATTTGCGGTTGGGGCTATGATGAAGAATGTTACGGCATAAAGCGCGGCGTCATAATGGGCGAACCTACAGACGTCGGCACTTGGCACGAGCTTGATAAAATTTTGGACTGCGAATTTCATTTTGCAGACGGCACGCCGCTGAAAGTGTCACGTACATTTATTGACAGCGGCTATTCTACACGCGCGGTATATGAATATTGCATTGAAAACGTGCAGAAACAACGGTTTCCGATTAAAGGTAAAGGCGGCGCGGGACTTCCGCTGATTTATCAGTATACGAAATTGAAAAACCTGCCGGTGCCGCTTACGATTTTGGGCGTTGACGACGGCAAGCAAGAAATTTTTGCCCGTTTAGGTATAGCCGAAAAAGGCGCCCAATACTTCCATTTTCCGAAAAATGACAAGTATATAGAGCGGCGCGGCTATGATAACCTTTACTTTAAACAGCTGATAGCGGAGCGTCGCGTATTTCGCAAAGTCAGCGGCGTAATTCAAATTGCGTGGGAACCAGTTGCCGACGGCGTCAGAAATGAAAGTTTGGACTTAAGAGTTTACAATTTGGCGGCGATGAAATCTTGCGAGGCGAAAAGAGGTGCGGCATTTTGGAAGAAGAGGGCGGAATTATTGAAGACGGAATCGGTGACACCGACACAGGCACCGAAACCGCAACCAACACGGCAAGACAGTACAGCTACGTACAGACAGCTGGACATTTGGACTTAAATTTTGATTTAAAATCGCTTAAGCGACAGCGGCTTTATGCGTATATGGAGGCGGAAAAAGCTATCCTTCTCGGCGCTCAATCCTACACGCTTGATAACCGCACATTGACGCGAGCTAATTTGGCAGAAATTAAAAAGATGATATCTGATTTAATCGCAGAAATAGCATTGGAAGAATCAGCGGCTAAAAACGGCAACGTCCGCCGCGCGGTGTTTATTGATTAGGTAAATTTATGAAAACTAAACGAAGGTACAAAATACGTGACAAGACGCCGCAATTTAAAAATAGCGGTTATTCCGGCGGCGGCGCGAATCGCGAACGCAACACGCTAAGATCTTTTCTACCTGCGCATTACTCGGCGACGTCTGATATTGACTTCAACCTTTCGACGCTTAGAAATCGCGCGGCAGATTTAGTAATGAATAGCCCTATTGGCAGTGCGGCAGTCGTGACGTCAACGGCAAACGTAATTTCAAGCGGCT
>JAFTEG010000327.1 GCA_017453765.1 Selenomonadaceae bacterium | reverse complement strand
TTCGTGAAAGGCGTGGTAGTGTTCAAAGACGCCGTAACCAACCGCGCCTGCAGTTGCCAAAAGCAGAATCAAGCCGAATTTTATAAAAAATTTCACTTTGCCTGAAAGGTCTATCGTTTCCAAAATATTCTCCTTTAGTGAGTAGTCACTATCGATCTATCGATCCATCGATCCAGCCACTATCGATCCATCGATCCAGCCACTATCGATCCATCGATCCAGCCACTATCGATCCATCGATCTATTTCAGCGTTACCAGCGTGGCACCGGCGCCGCCTTCGTCAATGTCGGCAAGCACAAAACTTTTAACGGAAGAATGCCGCCGCAAAAAATCTTTCACGCCCTGCCTAAGTGCGCCCGTCCCCTTGCCGTGAATGATTAAAACCTGCTTAAGCCCGGCAAGTTGCGCGTCGTCAATAAATTTGTCGCAAGCTATCTCGGCCTCGTCAACCATCATGCCGCGTATGTCCAAATTCCTCGTGGCGGTAGAAACCTTTTGAAGTAGCGCCGTCGAGCCGCGATTGGAATTTGAAATTGAAATCGGCGTCGAAGTCATCTCGGCGTGGCTGATAAATCTGCAGTCAGCAAATTTTACCGTAGTTGTCAAGGCGCCGACCTGCGCGGTAAGTTTGTTGCCGGTCAAGTCGATTGAAAGAATCTTGCCGTTTTGGTCAAGCGGCTTGATATAAACCGTGTCGCCTATTTCAAGCGCGTCTTTGTTTATGCGCTTGCCAACGGTTTTATCGGCAAGGATAATCGGCGCCGTTTCAATTTCGGCGTTACGAAGTCTGTCACGCGCATTTTGAATGGTCTGTTGCCGCCGCTTAACGCCGAAGTCGTCGAATTGCTCTTTCAGTGACGCGATAATTTCTTCAGCTTCACGTTTAGTCTCACGTACCATTGCGGCAGATTTTTCACGCGCCTTTTTAAGAATTTCGCCCTTGCTCTTTTCAAGTTCACTTCGCATTTCGGCAAGTTTCTTTTCGTGACTTTCAATTTGTGACTGCTGTTTTTGAATTTCAATGTTACGCTGTTCATAAATCGTACGCTCGGACTCCAATTCGGCGATAACCTGTTCAAAGTTCGCGTGATCTGCCTTGAGAAATTTTTTAGCCTTGCGAATCAAACTTTGCTGTAAGCCGAGACGCTGACTTATTGCAAAGGCGTTACTGGCGCCGGGTATGCCGATTAAAAGGCGGTACGTAGGTTGAAGTGTTTCGCCGTTAAACTCGACGCACGCATTTTCAATTCCCGCCGTCGTGTAGGCAAAAGTTTTCAGCTCCGAATAATGCGTCGTGGCAATGGTCGGCGTTTGAATTTTTAAAAGGCGGCTTAGTATCGACATTGCAAGCGCCGCGCCTTCGTCGGGGTCTGTACCTGCTCCAATTTCGTCGATTAAAACCAAATCCGTCGGCTTGACCTCTTTTAAAATTTTTACAAGCTTAGTCATATGCGCTGAAAAAGTTGAAAGACTCTGTTCAATTGACTGTTCGTCGCCGATATCGGCGTAAATGTCCGTGTACACCGCAATTTGTGAATAGGACGCGGCGGGTATGTACAAGCCACTTTGCGCCATCATTGCCAAAAGTCCCAGCGTCTTCATTGAAACAGTTTTGCCGCCGGTATTCGGTCCCGTGACAAGCAGAATTGTAAATTCGTCGCCAAGCCTTATGTCAATCGGCACAACTTCTTTCGGCGGTATTAAAGGATGTCGCGCAGATTTTATGTCGGTGAACTTTGACAAAATCGGTTCGGTAGCGTTGAGGTCGTACGCCAACTTTGCCTTTGCGAAGAGTAAATCCACTTCCGCCAAAATGTCAACGTTGATTAAAAGTTCAATGACATTTTTTCGCACGGCGTCACTTAGTACGCGCAAAATACGTGCAATTTCATTTCGTTCATCAACTTCAAGTTGGCGAATGTCATTGTTAAGGTTGACTATCGCCATAGGTTCAATGAAAAGCGTCGCGCCGGTAGCGGATTGGTCGTGAACAAGACCGGGTACCTGCGCCTTGTATTCTGTTTTAACCGGCAGGACGTAGCGGTCACCGCGCATTGTAACTATCGCGTCTTGAAAATATTTTTGCTTAGCGGCGTCGTGCAGTATGTTAAAAATTTCCGTCTTAACTCTATTCTGCGCGGCACGAAGGTCACGGCGAATTTTTTGCAACTCGACGCTTGCCGTATCCTTCACAAGTCCGTGATCGTCAATCGTATTTTCAATTTGCTTTTCAAGGTTGCCGAGTATTTCAATCTGCGCGGCACGATTTTTTAATTTCGGCGCGGGAATTTCTGTATCTTTAAAAAATTTCTTGACGTTGCGCATTGCATACATTGTCGAGAGAATGTCCAAAAATTCTTCGGAGCTTGCGGAACTGCCGAGTTTAATTTTTTCCAGCGTCTCTCTAATGTCGCGAATGCCGCCTAAGGGGGGAGGACTTACAACGAAAATTTTTACTGCCTCTGTCGTCCACTTCAAATTTTCGGCTACCGTATCAAAGTCTGAATCCGGTTCAAGCGCGGCGGCAAGTTCTTTACCGAGTTTGCTTGACGCGCAGGTTACCAGCCGCGTACGAATTTTTTCAAAATCCAAAACGTTAAAATAGTCTTTCGTATAAATCACCTTTTAATGAATGAAGAATTAAGAATGAGAGGGTAGAAGGTTTAAAGATAATTAAACGGGCTGACGGGTTCGCCGCTCAAACGCACTTCAAAATGACAATGGGGACCGGTGGAATTGCCGGTGGAGCCGCAGTAGGCGATAACGTCACCTTGATTAACCTGCTGACCGACGCTGACGGCAAGGCTTTCATTGTGACCGTACAAAGTAACAATGCCGCCGCCGTGTTCAATCATCACGGTGTTGCCGTAGCCGTCAATCCAACCTGCATGCGAAACAATTCCGCCTTGCGCCGCGTGAATCGGTAAGCCGTAGTCGCCGCCGATATCAATGCCGCTGTGAAAACGCTGTCCACCGAAAATGGGATGGTTACGCCAGCCGAACTCTGAAGTTATGGGACCGGTAATAGGCCATATCATTGCGCCGGAATTTGTAGCGGGAATGTAGGCTTGATAGTCGCCGTCATCTGAACTTTCATAAGAGCCGCCTGCAGGTTGCGGTTGTTGAGCCTGCGCCGCACGTGCTTGACGTTCAGCCTCTTCCTGCTGCCGCCGTGCCTCTTCTGCCGCCGCGCGATACTTACTCTCTTCAATCAGCTGTGCAACGTGATCCGACGCCGCAATCATTTCAGCGTACTGCTTTTCATAGACGTCCTTGTCATTTTCCATCATATCAATCAGCGCCTGTTGCTCGGCTACCTTTTGTAACTGCACGTCCTTTGCATCAGCGGCAATTATCGCCTGTTCAACTTGTACAAGTCTGTCCTGCTCAAGTTTTTGACCGATAGCTTGAATTTCGTTGCGATATTCCAAAACTTGATTGACAAGCTCCGAATCTTGAATCATAACGCGCTTGAGTAAATCCATTCGCGTCAAGAAGTCGCCAAAATCCTGCGCGCCGAACATTACGTCAAGGTACGAAATTTGACCGTTAATATAAATGTCACGGACGCGCTTTTCAAGTCTGTCATGCTTAGTGTTGTAATCTTCCTCCGTCGCAAGAAGTTTGCTTTCATTCTCTTCAATACGCGCTACTGTTTCATCAAGCGTCGCCTGCTTTTCTTCGTAGTCTGCAACGGCTACCGCCGCCTCTTCGTCAAGTACGCGCTTTCTTTCGGAAACAGAATCTAATTTTGCTTGAATCGCGTCAACCACCTGCCGCGCTTCTTCTGCCGCCGCGTCATACTCCGCCTTCTGCCCTTCCAACTGTTCAATTTCGTCGGCGAAAACTACCGTATGCACCAATAGCAGCGTCGCAAAAATTACGTGCAAAATTTTTCTCATCGGCTACCGCTCCAACTCTCAAAAATTTTAAACTCGAAAATAAAAATCAAACGCTTAAAAATATTCAACGTTCAAAATAAAATTTAAACTCTCAAAAATCTTTTCAGTGAAACCGTACTGCCCAAAATCCCTACAAAAATTCCCGCCAAAATCAGCGAAAGTGTCACGTAATTCATAAAGGGATATTGTTCAACCATTGGGAAAAATGCCAGCGTCGTATAAATTTTTTCCGTCATTGCCGAATAAAAATTCCGAAGTGCAATGGCGCTTAACGTGCCGCCGATTATCCCGAGTCCGATACCTTCCAAAATGAAAGGCCAGCGAATAAACCAATCCGTTGCGCCGACGTACTTCATAATTGCAATTTCCTTACGCCGCGCGAAGACGGTAAGTCTTATCGTGTTGGCAATTATGAAAATCGTCGCGCCGGTTAAAATTACCGTCAACACCGCGCCGAAAAATCGCATTAAGTGCGTAAGGTTGAAAAGGTTCGACGCCACGTCTTGACCGTACTTGACTTCTTCGACGCCGTATAAATCTTCAATCGCCGCCGCAGTTGACTTCACGGAGTCCGCAGAAGTTACCGTCACCAAAAATGAATTTGGCAGGGGATTTGATTCGCCCAGCGCGTCCAAAATTTTACGGTTTTCGCCGAGCCTTTCGCGCAGAATTTTCATCGCTGATTCTTTCGGTATGTACTCGACCTTTGACACCGTGCTTAAATCCCGCGTCATTCTTTCAATGTCGTCGCGTTCCTCTTTTGAAATGTTATCGCTGAGGTACGCGGAAATTTGTACGCGGCTTTCAAGTGACGACGCCATTTTGCCCATGTTCATTACCAAAATTAAAAATACGCCCAAAATGAAAAGTGACACTGCCACCGTGCCGATTGAGGCAAAACTCATCCAGCGATTTCGTATCATTGAGATTATGACTTCGCGGAAATAATATTCTATCGTCTGAAACTTCATAAATAAAAAAATCACCCCAAAAATTTTTGGAGTGAATTATATCACGCTTTCATTAAAAATAAATGTAAAAGTTTTTTTCGCATTTTTAGGCGTTGTAGACTTAGTAACGGCGGACATTTGCGTCGTCGTCATCGTCATCATCGTCGTAACCGCGATGCCGTCTGTGATGGGAACTGCCGCTGTCATTGGTTCTGAAATGACCTTCACGCCCTAAAGTCACGGTGCTTGAATTGTACAAGTCAACGCCGTACCAAATGTCTTCGTCACCGTTTCTGTAGGTGCAACGAATGTCAAAATACTTCGTGCTACCGGAATTTACATAAATGTCCTCGCTGTCACCCCTGCTAATGGAGCCGGCGCAACGCGTCCACTGGTCTCTTGCAACGGGACTAATGTAAAGCGCGCGGATATCCTGACCGGTTCTGTTAATGATTTCTACTTCGTTGCCGCGTGCAAATGCCGCCGTTGACAACAAAACGCTGAAAACAAGTGCCGCTATCAAAGAAATTTTCAACTTCAACTAAATCACCCCTTTACAAATTTCTACGCGTGTAATTTTAAATTATCAGTGCAGATTTTTCAACTTAAAAGTTTTTTAAAGCCGATTAAAACTTTTTGAATTAGGCAACGTTGAATAAAGTCAACGTGACAAAGTTTAAATCAGCGAGCGGCATTAACCGGCGTCGGTGCGTAACGTCTGAATCACCGTAACGTGGAGAGCGCGGAACTAACACATAAATTATAAATCGCCAAAACGTGGACGCACTTAATGCCGCAATGTTTTCTTTGCTACTTTCTTTTGCGCCAAAAGAAAGTAGATTAAAAAATTTAAAATGTTATAAGAGCTTAAACTAGGGCGTGTGGATTAATTCAAATTTTTATAATTTCTAGGTTTTTAGGAGTTACTTTTTCTTTGGCGCAAAGAAATTTCGCGGACGGGGCGGGCAAAGCTCATTAATCATTCGCTTCGCCCCGTGCGCGCCTCACCTACTGCGGATTTTACGTAATTTGCGGAGTTTTTACTTTTGAGTTATTCAACAGCGCCTAATCAACTAATCAGGCAAAATAATTTCAACCTGCATTTTCTTAGCCGCGTCAAGAATTTTTTTAGGCGGGGCAGTCTCGGTTATCAAGCCGCATACCTTCTGCAACGTCGCGAAAGTGAAATTGGCCTCCGTGCCGAACTTTCTTGATTCGGCGATAACGTAGACATTTTTGCTGAGTTCAATCATACGGCGCTTGTGCATGCCGGTATTTGAATCGTTCGTCGAAAGGGAATTTTTTTCAATGTCAATGCCTACCACGCCGATAAAGGCAAGGCTGGGACGAAAGTGCGCCATAAATTCAAGGTTAAGCTCGTCAAAAAAGCCGTCACGACTTTTATTAATTTGTCCGCCTGCAAAAATTAAATTTATCTTCGGATTACGCGCCAAAAGTACTAACACGTCAACCATATTCGTCAAAATTTTATATTCGGTTTCAACCTTCGACAAAATTTCTGCAATGGCAATGCTTATTGTCGACGTGTCGAGGAAAATTAAATCCTGCGGCGTCATCATCTTCACGGCAACAGCGGCAATTTTTCTTTTGGCTTCAACGTCGCTTATTCTTCGTCGATTAGCCTCCGCCACGTGTAATTTTTCTTTTATGGCAACGGCGCCGCCGTAGGTTCGTTTTAGCTGTCCTTCTAATTCCAACGTGCCTAAGTCTTTGCGTATAGAATCTTCCGTGACGCCGAATTTTTCTGCCAACTCTTTCACTAAAACTTTGCCGTTCTGCGCGAGTAGTTCTAAAATTTTTGCCTGTCGTTCTTCCATAAACATTTTAAAAGTCTCCTTGTTAGTGAGTAGTAAGTAGTGAGTAGTAAGTAGTTTAATTCTTAATCCTTAATTCCTCACAATCACCGGCATTAAAATTGCAATGAACACCAAAACTATGCCGACTGATTCGATTAAGCCGAATGCCGTACCGAAAATAAAGTAGCTGATTATGACAGAGGACACCGGCTCCGTCAGCGCGGTGACCGTCGCTTCTTCCGCCGTTAAAAATTTCAAGCCCGCGTTAAATGATAAAAACGCTATCACCGTGCCGAAAATTACTATCCATGCCACGTCAAAAAAATTTTCCGCCGTAAGAAAGGGACTCCAATTCCATTCGTCGACAAACAAAAACGTCGTCAAGCCGCATGTAAACATACCGACGCTTGTCATAAACGCGGGATCTATTCCCGCTTTGAAAAGGTGCTTTGGAAAAATCGCGCTGAATGCAAATACCGCGCCGCTTGACAAACTCCAAAACACGCAACCTAACGGCACGATTAATTTTGTGGGATCTCCGCCGGTCACCAATAAAAATACGCCGAACATTGCCAAAAGCACGGTGACTGAATCTCTGCGCGAAGGAAATTTTCTGCCGTAAATCGAATGCCAAATTACAACCATTGCCGGCGTCGCAGAAAGTATTACGGTAGTTGCCGCCGCGCCGCCTATCGATATCGCTTGAAAGTACGTGAACTGCACCATTACAATGCCGATTAAGCCGTAAACAAAAACGTCCCAACAAAATTTTTTATTCCGATTTAAAATTGCCGCCGAATGTTTGAACCTTCCGCGCAGAATTATCACGACCAACATTATAAATCCTGCCGAACACATACGAATATTTGTAAGTTCAAACGGCGACTTGTCAGAGTGGCTGAAAAAATCCTGCGCGGCGACACCGGAGCTTGCCCATAAAACTCCCGCAAGTCCCACGAATATTAAAGCTAACTTCATTTTCAAAATATTACCGGCTTAAAAATTTATTACAAGCAAAAATTTTTGCCAACTCAATCTCAAATGCTTACTAAGTTAATTAATTCTCAATGATTTGTGAAAGCGTGCGCTTAACCTCGTCAATGTCGACGCGCGTATTGTAACAGGGACCGTTCGGACGAATGTTAAGCACGCCGACTGCAGGAAGTGGAAACACGTCTTGAATGCCGCTCATTAAATCGCGTTCGCAGGCAATGGCAAGTACGGCTTGCGGACGATTTTTTATCACGACTTGCCGCGCCAAAGTTCCGCCGGTAGCCACGAAAAATACAAAGCCGAGTTCATCGGAAAGTTTCATTAAGTCGCCGATGTTGCAACCGCCGCAACGCTTACAGTTATTCGGATCGCGTGTAATTTTGTGCGGACAGCCGGCAAGTTGCAGACAATGCGGCGCCAGTACCAATAATTTTTTCGCCGGCACTTTGATTTTACTTTTCATAAAAATCAAGTTGCTGACTGCGATAAATGAGCCTTCAAGTTGCCGCCGCTTTATGCCGAAAATTTTTCCGATTCTCACGGCTACGGGAAATAAAAATTTTATTATTGCAAAGCTGTATCGGTGAAACAATTTTAACGTCGGCAAGCCTTTTACCGCCAAAACCATGTTGCACAGTGCGCCGAATGAAAACGTTGATATAAAAATTAAAAACGCGCCGAAAATTGCCGGCAGGTACTCAAAAATATTTTCAAGTCCGAGATAAGAAATTTTCCATGCGCCGTAAAGCATAAGCGCCATTAAAAATTCCGTCACCAGCAATAAGCCTAAGAATAATCTTTTTTTCGGTCGCGCAGGTAAAATTGTGCTAATCAAGATTGTCACCCCTTTTTTAAGGGATTATAACAAAGACGAATTTTTTCTGTCAAACTTTATTATAGCTTGTATCAGCGCCAAATTTTTTGTATACTTTCTGCGGTGGCTTTGCCCCTAATCTTTCAATGGAAGGGGGTGTAGCTGATATGTTAAGTTCGTTTATTCTGTCTGTTTTGGCAGGTGTAGCAACGCACTACATTTGCAAGTGGCTCGACAGACAGTAAAAGCCGCTGAGCCCGCCGGTTAGCGTTCAACCACAAAAAGCGCAAAAACCCCCGATTAGCCGTCGGGGGTTTTCTTGTAGCTAATATGTTAAGTTGTTTTTGATATCGTATTATCAAAAAAAAGTTTACCACACATATTGATAATTGGCAAGTGTAAGTTTTAGCCGTCACGACAAGTAGCTGTTAGCCGGTAGCTAGGGCGTGTTGACTAATTCAAGTTTTAATAATTTTTAAGGTTTTTAGGATTTACTTTTTCTTTGGCGCAAAGAAAAAGTAACAAAAAGAAACATGTCCGCAGAAGTCGCGTCCGGCGACTTGCGCGGACGGGCGCACGT
>JAFTEG010000326.1 GCA_017453765.1 Selenomonadaceae bacterium | reverse complement strand
TAATTCTACATTCTTAATTCTTAATTTCGCGTCGCGTTGACCGGCGCCGGTATTCTGCCGCCGCGTGCTATGAAAGCCTCCGAACTCCAATGACTTTTCACCGGAACAATCGGACAATACCCAAGCAAGCCGCCGTACTCCACCTTGTCGCCGACCTTCGCATTTGGCACGGGAATAATTCTAACGGCGGTAGTTTTATTGTTTACAACGCCAATCGCCGCCTCGTCCGCAATAATGCCGCTAATCGTAGCCGCGCTTACGTCGCCTTCAATCGCTATCATGTCCAAGCCGACGCTACAAACGCACGTCATTGCCTCAAGCTTTTCAATGGACAAACTGCCGCACTCAACCGCATGAATCATGCCTTCATCTTCGCTTACCGGTATAAACGCGCCGCTTAAGCCGCCGACATGCGAACTTGCCATAAGTCCGCCTTTTTTAACCGCGTCATTCAAAAGTGCAAGAGCCGCAGTCGTACCTGGTGCGCCGCAACTTTCCAATCCCATTTCTTCCAAAATTCGCGCCACCGAATCACCGACGGCAGGAGTAGGTGCAAGTGACAAGTCAATTATGCCGAAGGGTACGCCCAAACGTTTCGACGCCTCGCGTGCTACAAGTTGACCGACGCGCGTAATTTTAAATGCCGTACGTTTTATGGTCTCGGCAATTTCCGTGAAGTCTGCGCCTTTTAAATCTTCAAGCGCGTGTTTAACTACGCCGGGTCCCGATACGCCGACGTTTATAATTTTATCCGCCTCACTGACGCCGTGAAATGCTCCCGCCATAAATGGATTGTCGCCCGGCGCGTTTGCAAATATTACAAGCTTGGCGCAACCTATTGCCTGTTTGTCGCGCGTCAACTCCGCCGTACGCTTTATAACTTCGCCCATTTCGCGTACGCAGTCCATATTTATTCCCGCTTTAGTCGACGCAAGATTTATTGAACTGCAAACTAAATCGGTGCTTGACAACGCCTGCGGTATTGATTCAATTAAAATTCTGTCGCCCTGCGTGTAACCTTTTTCTACCAGCGCACTGAACCCGCCTATAAAATTTACGCCGACTTCTTTCGCCGCCTTATCCAACGTTTCGGCAACAGGTACGTAGCTGTCGCACTTGCAAGCCTCCGCCGCTATTGCTATCGGTGTCACGGAAATTCTTTTGTTGATTATCGGCACGCCGTATTCCGCCGCAATGTCTTCGCCGGTCTTCACCAAAAATTCCGCCGACTTCGTAATTTTATCATAGACGTTACGGCAAAATTCGCGCAGGTTAGGGTGAGCGCAATCGCGCAGAGAAATTCCCATTGTTATCGTGCGGACGTCCAATTTATTTTCCGTTATCATTCGGTTTGTTTCTAAAATGTCTTCTATTGTTATCAATTCGTCACCTTCCAAAAATTTTGTAAAGGCATTATAATTTTCTGCGCGTAATTATTCAAGAGGGTTAGTTAGGAGTTAAGAGTTAGGAGTTAAGAGTTAAGAGTAGTACTCCTCACTCCTTAATCCTAACTCTTCACTAATGATTTAGGAGTTATTATCATGACTGAATTTGAATTTGCTACAAAAATATTTAATGCAGGCGGCAGAGCTTACCTTGTAGGCGGCGCAGTGCGTGATAAATTTCGCGGCGTCACGGCGCATGATCGTGACTACTGCATTACCGGACTGACTGAAAAGCAGTTTGAAGAAATTTTTCCAAATGAACCACGTTTCGGCAAAAGTTTTCCCGTCTACTCCGTCGATATCGACGACAAAAACTGTGAAGTCGCATTGGCACGCACCGAAAAAAAAAGCGGCACGGGTTATCGCGGCTTTAAAGTTCGCTTTGACCCTTCCGTTACCATTGAGCAGGATTTATTCCGACGCGATACCACCATGAACGCTATGGCGATTGACATTTTAAGCGGTGAACTAATTGACCCTTTCGGCGGACGTGATGACGTTTTAAATAAAAAAATCCGCGCAGTTTCCGAACACTTCACGGACGATCCGGTTAGAGCTTTACGCGCCGCGCGGCAGTCTGCCCAATTCAACTTCGACATTACCGACGACACTTTCGACGCCATGCAGTTATGCGCCTTTGAACTTAAGGACGAGCCCGGCGAAAGGATTTTTGCTGAACTTGAAAACGCACTGCGCACCGACAAGCCGTCAACCTTCTTTCGCAATTTGCAACGCGCCGGACTTCTGCACGTTACCTTCCCTGAGATTGACGACCTGCGCGGAAAAATTCAGCCGGTTGAATTTCACCCCGAAGGCGACGCCTACGAACATACAATGCAAATTGTTGATGACGTCGCCGCAGTTAATAAAAAGCCGCGCGTTCGTTTCGCCGCTCTTGCTCATGACTTCGGCAAAGGTACCACGCCGCTTGAAATGTTGCCGCACCACTACGAACACGAAAAACGCGGCATTAAAGTTTTGTCGCAGATGGACAGCCGCCTTAGCCTTCCCAAAGACTGGAAAAAATTCGCCGCCTTAGTCATTCGTGAACATATGCGCGCACCACGTCTCAATATGCCCGGCAAAATCGTTGACCTTATTATTAAAATTCATAATTCCAAATTTCAAATTAAAGACTTCAACGACATTATTAACGCCGATAATCACGGCTTGCCCAACTACCTTGCCGACGCCGATACTATTTTACAAAAACTTCTCACCGTCAGCGGCAAGGACGCCCCGCCCGAACTTACCGGCGCCCAAATCGGTGACTGGATTCGTACCAACCGCATTAAAATTTTTATGGAACTGCACGAATAATTTTTTGAGGAGTTGATTGAAATGGAAATTTTCTCTGTAAATGCTTTGCACAAAGATACAAGCAATGTCTATGAAAGTATTCGCAAACACGGCGAAGCGGTGATAACCGATAACGGCAAACCTACTCTGCTTATGTTGGATATTTCTCATGATAACCTTGAAGATATTGTTAAGGCTGTACGACGCGCAAGGGCTATGATTGCTTTTAATTCTATGCAAGCTGTCGGCGCCGCTAACGGTTATATGTCGGAAGATGAAATTAATGCAGAAATTCAGTCTGTGCGCGATGAAAGGCGGAAAAATTTTTGAACGTAGTTTTGGACACTAATATCCTTGTATCTGCTTTTTGGTCACCAAACGGTAAAGCCGCTTATGTCCTTAAACAAATTATTGACGGAAAAATTAATTTATGTTGTGACTGCAGAATCCTTTCAGAATATCGCGAAGTTTTATTTCGTCCGAAATTTCAATTTGACCTCTGGCAAATAAATTCGCTCTTAGAGCTTTTTGAAAAGGACGGTATTTTTGTAGTTCCGGAGCCTTTACCCGATATTTTCTTCGCCGATGAATCGGATAGAATATTTTTTGAAGTGGCTAAATTTTGTAACGCTACTCTTGTCACTGGAAATTTGAAACATTTTCCACAAGATAATTCTATAATGTCTTTAACTGACTATTTTTTTTCAATTTATCAAACTCTTTAATTCTGCCTTAACTCTTCCAAAAAATTTTTTCCCAACGATTGATTTTTCTCCAACGTCCAATTATAATTGCTTAAGAAAATTTTTTTAAACTTCGATATTATTTCAGATTTAAAGCTACTTATTGTTGAAGTTTTCGGATGTTAATACGCAACTTTTCGGCGCTATGTTCGTCAAAAGTTGACGGCGGCATTCTTAGCTGAATTGTTTGCTTATTACTTTAAGACGGC
>JAFTEG010000325.1 GCA_017453765.1 Selenomonadaceae bacterium | reverse complement strand
TTTGTCCCGGTCCGCTGACAATAATTTTGCCGAAAACTAAATTGGTACCGGACGAAGTAACCGGCGGACTTTCAACAGTAGGCGTGAGATTTCCCGACAATGACGTTGCACGTTCACTTATTAAAGCCGCCGATTGTCCGATAGCCGCGCCCAGTGCAAATACTTCCGGCAGACCCAGCCCAACTACGCCGCAAGCAGTTTTTGCCGATATGGACGGTAAAATTAAAATCATTTTGGACGGCGGCGCCTGCCAATTCGGCGTTGAATCGACCATTGTTGACGTTACCTCTGATGTTGCGGAAATTCTTCGACCCGGCGCCGTGACTAAGGAAATGTTAGAAGAGATTTTAGGCGCCGTGAAAGTTGCGCCGTCGACAAGTTCAAAGCCGCGCGCACCAGGTATGAAGTACACGCATTACGCGCCGAAAGTGCCGTTGACGCTGATTGAAAATTCTACGCTTGATGAGCTGGAAAAAATTTTTCGCCGTGAAATAAAAAAACTCCGCGCAGAAAATAAATCTGTCGGAGTTATGGCAAGTCACGAGTTAATTGAAAGGCTTGACGCCGAAAAAATTATCGCCGTACCCTGCGGCAGGCGCGGCGATTTAAAAGTTGTTGCGGCGAATCTTTATGAATCGTTGAGAAGTTTTGATAATCTGCCTGCCGATATTATTTTGGCGGAAGGCGTCGCGGATATCGGCTTAGGCGTCGCTATTATGAATCGTCTTAGAAAGGCGGCTACGCAAATTTTACTGACTAACGATTAAATTTTCTTAGCTGATTAAATTTCGCTGACTGATTAAATTTTATTCGCTGATGATTTTTGAAATTTCGCGGAAAGCCTCTGCGTTACGTTCACCTTTAATTGTCAAAACCAAACTTTTATCTGCGGTAATGCCGAGCGCTACGAGTGACAAGATGCTTGCCGACGTGCCGGACTTTTTGCCGGAGGCTATTTGCACCGTGCAACCTGCGTTTTGAGCCGCTTTCACGATGCCCGCGCATTCACGAAAGCCCAATGTATTTTTCGCAACGAGGATAAACGATACCGTACCGGTTGAAGTACCGATTTTCGGATTGATTATCGGCGTTTCGTTTGTTTCAATTTCAATATTTTTTTTAGTATTTTTTTTATTCTTGATAACCTTGTAAGCAAATTTCATTTTAAACACTCCTGAGTTAAGTTTCCTACAATAAATCTTTTGCGATTTATCGACTTCCCTGTCGACGTGCGGAATTTTATCAGGTATTTTCCATATTGGCAACGGGCAATTATTCTTATTTGCCGCCAAATTCGGTCGTGTTTAAAGGGAATTTGCTTTTACTTTTTGTTAGAGCCGGTATTAAACCTTGTGCATAGCGTCAAAAATATCTTGGTGTTGCGTTTTAATTTCGACGCCGATTTCTTCGCCTTGAACTTTCAGCGCCTGTTGCAAGTCGACAAGGCGAATTTTATTTTCATCGGATTCGGCGAAAAGAATCATATTGAAAAAGCCGTTCAAAATATTTTGGTTGATGCTTAAAATGTTTACTTCGTTATCGGCAAGAATTTTTGTAACCGCCGCAATTATGCCGACGCGATCTTTGCCGACGACCGTTATTACCAATTTCAAATTTATCACCTCTGTGTTAGTGAGTAGTGAGTAGTTACTATCGATCTATCGATCTAACCACTATCGATCTAGGACGTGTTGACTAATTCAAATTTTCATAAATTGCTGAGTTTTTTTGAGATTTACTTTTTCTTTGGCGCAAAGAAAAAGTAACAAAAAGAAACATGTCCGCAGAAGTCGCGTCCGGCGACTTGCGCGGACGGGCGCACGTCCTTGTGCGCCCCGCCATAATTGCGGCTGTTACGTAATTT
>JAFTEG010000324.1 GCA_017453765.1 Selenomonadaceae bacterium | reverse complement strand
GCTATCGCCTACATAAGCATTACCGGTAAAGACGGCAAAATTGTTTGGGGCGTCGGCAAGGACACCGATATTATTACCGCGTCGATTCAAGCTTTAATCAGCGCTATCAATCGCCTTGTTGCCGATAAATAATTTAGTTGTAAATATTTAACCTTAAACTTAAATTTCAAGTCTCGGCTACGGTCGGGATTTTTTTGTAGCATTGGGGCGTGTTGGTAAATTCCAACTTAGAAAAAATTTTTTTAAGGATTTACTTTTTCTTTGGCGCAAAGAAAAAGTAACAAAAAGAAACATGCGCGTCATTAGTGCGTCCACGTTTTATGTTATGATTAGTTAAGCGTTATTTCCGCGTTCTCCGGTTATAGTAAAGTTAATGTTACGCACCGACGCTGGTAATGCCGCGCGTCTTTTTTGTCTCGTTGATTTTACGGCACAACCCATAAGGCAGTGCAACGCGGCAGAAAGCCTGCAGACGATGTTCATAAGCCGCAAAAACTTTATCTCAACCTGCTGAAAATAACGGACAGCGATGTAGGCGACGACGACGCGGGACTTGATAACGTTTACGAATTTAAATTTTTGACGGCAGAGGACGCAAAGAAACGCGACGCTGAAACATTTTGGTTTGAAGTCGGCAAGATTCTTGACAAGGAATTTGATGAAAGTGCTGACATTGCGGACTTTCTTTTGGAAAATAATTTGGTCGACAGCAATACGCATTCTTATCTGAAGTTGCCTTACAAAATTTTAAATCGCTTGTGGGATCGCATTAAGACCAAGCCGGTAATTGAATATCACCTTGAAAGCAACAAAACCCTTGACGAAGTTTTAAATATTTTTGTACGCATTAATAACGGCGGCAAGCCGGTTGAGCTTTCCGAACTTCTTATTTCTTTGGTCACCGCGCAGATGAAAGATTTTGACGTTGAAAATGAACTTATAAGCATTGTCAACGCGGTTAATAATGTCGGTGGCGAAAAATCTTTCAACGTCAGCAACGATTTTGTTTTGAAGGCGTTTTTAGTTTTATGTGGCGATAACTCCGATGACAAAAACAGTATCAAGTTTAAAATTGAAAATTTCAAGCCGCAACGTATTAAAAAAATGCGTGAAGAGTGGCAGAGTATGGCGCAGGCGCTGAAATTAGCCGTGACGCTTTTAAATGAATTTGGCTTGAATCAGAATCATTTTGCGTCAAACAACGCGCTGATACCTTTGGCGCAGTACATTTACTTGAAAGGCAACAATCCCGCCGCGTACGCCGCAGACAAAGGCAAGATGATGCATTGGTTTATCAGTGCGACGCTTAACGGCATTTTCGGTGCCGGTACAGATGCCACGCTGATAAGATTTCGCAAGTGCCTTAATGATAGTCACGAAAATTTTCCGATTCTTGAAATGCTTAATGCGAAGGATAAATCAGCTGACGAAATTGCCGACGAATTGATTAACGCGCTTATGGCTACGAATTATAAATCGATGAAAAATGTTTTACTTGCGCTTACAATTTTGTACGACGGCAAGATTAATTTGGCGACGGTTGACGTAGATCATATGTTCCCGAAAGTCAAAATAAAAGGTATTGTCGAAATGGTGCGTCAAGGTATTGCGGACGAGACGAAATTTAACACGGACTTTGAAAAATTTTGCAATGCCCTGCCCAACCTGCAACTGCTTGATTCTGCCGAAAATAAGAAGAAGAGTTCAACCTATTTCAACGATTGGATAGCCGCGAAACCTGCCGCCGAACGTGAAAAGTACATGGCGGAAAATTTTGTGCCGGAGCGATTCCCAGCACCATCGCCACAAAGCGCAGGATCGTTCCCAATATATCATACATAAAGAATCCCTCCCGTTTTTTTCACTTTATGCGGGAGGGAGAGCGGGTTATGAGAGAAAGTCGGAGGAAAGCGCCGTTTCCTTTTCTTCGGCAAGCAATTCCGGCGTCAGGATCGTATAGCCGTTTCCGGCGATCGGACCGATGAGATTTCTTCCCGTCAGCATCCGGAATTTCCGGTTCATCACCGAAATGTGCGTTCGGATGTTACAAAGTTGCGGCGCACGGGAAGGGCGGTAAGCGTATTTGATGATCGCCTTCGCGCTGACGCACAGCGGGTAGTATAGAATCAGCGTCCGCAGAATCAT
>JAFTEG010000323.1 GCA_017453765.1 Selenomonadaceae bacterium | reverse complement strand
TTAAAAGTTGCTGTGAATTTTCTACCGTCGCGATAGGTTCGCCCGGTCTAAGGCGCTTGTAAATTTCACCGAGTGCCTTAGCGCGAGTATCAATTTCGCTGTCTCTTTCAAGTTCGTCACGAATAATGGGGCTGTCGCCGAATAAATCTAAAATCTCTTCGTCGGTTTCAAAACCGATAGCACGAAGGAAGTATGTAACCGGCATTTTGCGCGTACGGTCAATTCTCACGCTTATGCTGTTTGAAGAATCCGTTTCAAGTTCAATCCACGCGCCGCGATTTGGTATAACCGTCGCCGTGTAAATCTTTTTACCGGTTTGGTCAATCGTTTCACCGTAGTAAGCGCCGGGACTTCTTACAAGCTGGCTTACTATAACGCGTTCGGCGCCGTTTATTACAAAAGTACCGGTCTGCGTCATAAGCGGGAAATCGCCCATAAAAACTTCCTGCTCCTTGACTTCGCCGCCCATTTCGTTGTTGACGAGTTGGACGTTTACGCGAATAGGCGCTGAATACGTGCCGTCACGTTCCTTGCATTCGTCAAGCGTATATTTCGGCTCACCCAACTTAAATTTGCCGAAAAAAAGTTTTAAGTTGCCGTTAAAATCGCTTATCGGCGAGATGTCTCTCAAAATTTCTTCCAAGCCTTCGCGCAGAAACCATTCATAAGATTTACGCTGAATGTCAAGAAGGTGGGGCATCTCCATAACTTCCTTGATTCTGGCGTAACTGTAGCGTGTCCGCTTGCCAACTCGAACAGGACTAAACATTAACGCAGTCACTCCTCATTTTAGATATTCTAATCTGTAGTGCTTAGGAAATTTTTCTACGTATTTCCAAATTTTAATGCCAAATTATAAAAAAAGCCCGCCTTAGCTTTTCAGCCAACCGCGCCTATATCTGTAATTGTTTTCTATATTCAAAAAAATTCCTCCACTTTTGCGGCAAAAAAACGCCACAGTGACAAAACCGTAACGGAAATTATAACCATAACCATTAAGGCTGTCAAGAAAAAGATTTTTCACTGCACGTAAGACGGCTTGATTGACTGCAAAAAAATCTGTTGTTAGAATAATAGCGGTTAGCTGGCAGCTATAATTTCTAGGGCGTGTCGATTGATTCGGATTTTTACAAGTGGGTAAGATTTTTTTAACTTACTTTTTCTTTGGCGCAAAGAAAAAGTAACAAAAAGAAACATGTCCGCAGAAGTCGCGTCCGGCGACTTGCGCGGACGGGGCGGACAAAGCTCATTATTCATTCGCTTCGTCCCGTGCGCGCCTCACCTACTTGCAACTTTTACGTAAATTGCAACTTTTTCAAAGTTGGTTTTCAACACCGCCTAACTAACACCTAGAATGGAGGGGTTTTTCGTGAAGAAAAAATTTTTGGCGCGTATGCTTACGGCTCTGTTAGGCGTCGGCGTGTTGACTGCAGGCGCACCGAATATTTCCGGCGTTGACCTGATTCCTACTGCAAGCGCCGCCGCAATTAAAACGTACGACATAAATTTTGACGCGAGCAAGGGTGTTGAAAAAACTATGGCGATAAACGGCATCGCTGTGAAATTCGTCGCCTATGAAAATATCGTCTACGTGAAAAATCCCGCCAATGTCGAGGCTCAATCACTTAGCATTTACATTCCTGCTGAATATCTGCACGGCGGCACGGTGAACGGCTACATTGCAAGCACCGCGCCTATTTTTATGCCAAACGGCGTCGGAGGTTACATGCCCGGTCCGATTCTTGCGCCTGTCGAAAAGGATCAATTCACCGGCAAGCCCAACGCGTCACTTGTAGCACTCTCACGCGGCATGGTTGTGGTGGCTCCCGCTATACGCGGCAGGACGACCGTAACTAACGGCAATTACGTAGGAAAGGCGCCTGCGTTTATCGTCGACTACAAGGCGGCTGTTCGCTACCTGCGCTACAATAAAGATCGCTTACCTGCAGGTAACACGGAAAAAATTATTTCAAACGGCACCTCTGCAGGCGGCGCACTTTCTGCTGCATTGGGAGTTATGGGCAACGCGGAAGAGTTCAACGGCTACTTAAAAGAAATTGGCGCGGCTGATGAACGCGACGACATTTTTGCCGCAAGCATTTACTGCCCCATAACCAACCTTGAAAATGCCGATAAAGCTTACGAATGGATTTTCGCCGGCGTCAACACGTACTACCCCGCAAGGTGGCAGATTGCCGATTGGAAGGCGCGCGGCGTTTATAAAGGTAAGGGTGACGGCAAGCCTGCGAAAGTTGACGCGAACAGCGCCAATAACCCCGTTGCGTCGAGTGAGCCGGTTGAAATGACGGCGGACGAAATTAAAATTTCCAAAACATTACGTGACGCCTTCCCTGATTACGTCAACAGTTTAAATCTTGTCGATTATGACGGCACGCCTTTGACGCTTGACAAAAACGGCAACGGTACTTTTAAAGACTACATTAAATCGATTTATATCAGCTCCGCGCAGATGGCAATTATTCACGGCGAAGACCTTTCAAAAGCGACGTGGGTTAAAATTAAAGACCGCAAAGTCCTTGACGTGGATTTGGACGCCTACCCTTTCGCCGTAACGCGTATGAAAGCCGCGCCTGCCTTTGATAAACTTGATTTAAGCTCCGCTGAAAATGATGAGTTCGGTACAACTGCAAACAAGCCGCGTCACTTCTCCGACATCGTGCAGAAAAATGCCGGCGGTCCTATGGCTGAGTCGGAACAAATTAGGTTGATGAACCCGCTGAATTTTATCGGTCGCAACGACGTTAAGAAGGCGACATGTTTCAGAATACGTCACGGCGCGGCGGATAGAGATACGGCGTTGGCAATTCCGGCGATTTTGGCGTTGAAGTTGGAAAGGGACGGCGCTGAAGTAAACTTTTCCGCACCTTGGGGACAAGGACATGGCGGCGATTATGACCTTGACGAACTCTTTAACTGGATTGAAGACATTTGTAGGGATTAAGGATTAAGAATTAAGAATGAAAAATTCTAATCCCTAATCCCTCTTCCCTCTTCTCTAATCCCTAAAACTATGACACAGAAAAATTTCGTACACCTTCACGTACACACTGAATACAGTTTGCTTGACGGCGCGGCAAGAATTACAAAACTGCTTGACCGCGCCAAAACTTTAAATATGCCTTCCATTGCAATGACGGATCACGGCAATATGTACGGCACGATAGATTTTTACAAGGCGGCAGTCGCACGCGGCATTAAACCCATTATCGGCTGTGAAGTTTACGTCGCCCCCAATTCACGCCTTGACCGCGAATCTGACGAAAAATATTTTCACCTCGTACTGCTTGCCGAAAATAACGAAGGCTACAAAAATTTAACGCAGATTGTAACCGACGCGTCGCTGAATGGTTTTTACTACAGACCGCGTACGGACAAGGAATTTTTACGCCAATATCACGGCGGCATTATCGCACTAAGCGCCTGCGTATACGGCGAAATTCCGCACGCAATTTTAGCTGACGACTATCCCCGCGCAGTTGAAATTGCAAAAGAGTACGTGGAAATTTTCGGACGTGATAATTTTTATTTTGAAATTCAAAATCACGGGCTTGACGATGAAAAAAAGGTACGTGACGCGCTTATAAAAATGTCGCGTGAATTAGATATCCCGCTTGTTGCCACGAATGACCTGCACTACGTCAATCAAAGTGACAGCACGGCGCACGAAGTTCTTTTGTGTCTGCAGACGAATACGACTTTTAACGACGAAAAAAGATTTAAATTTCCTTCCGACGATTACTATTTGAAGGACGCCGCGCAGATGTACGAACTCTTTTCCGACATTCCCGAAGCTTGCGAAAACACTTTAAAAATTGCCGAACGTTGCAACGTCACCTTTAATTTCGGCGAACTTCATATGCCGACATTTGAAATTCCCGAAGGCTACGCCAGCGATTCAGATTATCTGCGCTATCTGTGCGGCAGGAAAATTTTTGAACGCTACGATAATCCCGACGAAAAAATTTTTGCGCGTATGAATTACGAATTGGACGTCATAAAAAATATGGGCTACGACGGCTACTTTTTAATCGTGCAGGATTTTATAAACTTCGCGAAACGTCACGGCATTGCAGTTGGACCCGGACGCGGCTCGGCGGCGGGAAGTGTTGTTGCTTACGTGTTGGGGATAACTGAAATTGACCCGTTGAAATTTGATTTACTCTTTGAACGCTTTTTAAATCCCGATCGCGTCACCATGCCGGACATTGACATAGATTTTTGCTACAGGCGCCGTGACGAAGTTGTAAAGTACGTCAAAGAAAAATACGGTGAAAAAAACGTCGCGCAGATTATCACTTTCGGTACTATGGCGGCTAAGGCGGCTGTTCGTGACGTTGCACGTGTTTTAAATACTACCTACACCGACAGTTCAAAAATCGTCGAGTTGATACCCAGTGAACTGAATATCACGCTTGATAAGGCGCTGGCAACTTCAAAAAAACTTAAAGCCGCGTATGAACAAGATGAAAAGATTCACAGAATTATTGACCTTGCACGGGAGCTTGAGGGCTTGCCGCGCCATGCGTCTGTACACGCGGCGGGCATTGTAATTTCTAACCTGCCGCTTAAAGAATACCTGCCGTTACAAAATTTGAAAGGCACTCAAAATTCTAAGGGCACAATCGTCACGCAGTTTGATAAAGATAAAATTGAGGAACTCGGACTTTTGAAAATGGACTTTCTCGGACTGCGGACGCTTACCATAATTGCCGACACGTTGAAAGAAATTAAGGCGAATCACGGCATTGAAATTGACGCGGGAAAAATTCCGCTTGATGATAAATTAACCGCGCAGATGTTGACGCGCGGCGATACCGGCGCAGTTTTTCAAATGGAGTCTGCCGGTATGACAAAACTCGTACGCGATTTAAAGCCGACGTGTTTTCAAGATTTAATACCGACAATAGCGCTGTTTCGACCGGGACCTTTAGGTAGCGGCATGGTAAAAGATTTTATCGACGGCAAGCACGGTAAAATAAAGCCGGAATACCTCCACCCGAAATTGGAACCGATCCTGCGCGAAACTTTCGGCGTCATTTTGTACCAAGAACAGGTCATGCAAATAGTTCAAGCGCTGGCAGGTTTTACGCTGGGACAGGCTGACTTACTGCGACGCGCCATGTCAAAAAAGAAAGCGGCTATTATCCTCGCGCAGAAGGAAAATTTTTTGAAAGGTTGCGCGGAAAACGGCGTCGAAAAAGTTTTGGCGGAAAAGATTTTCGGACTGCTTGAAAATTTCGCTGACTACGGCTTTAATAAATCTCATTCGGCGGCGTACGCGTTTTTGGCGTGGCAGACGGCTTACTTTAAGGCTCATTACCCTGCCGAATTTATGGCGGCGACTCTTTCAAGCGTCATGGACTCCGACAAAATTGCCGTCTACTTTGAACAGACGAAACGCATGGGCATAAAAATTTTACCGCCCGACATAAACTCAAGCGGAGCTATTTTTCATACCAAGTATGTCGACGGCAAACCGGTGATTTACTTTGCACTTTCGGCAGTTAAAGGTATCAACGAAAAGGCGATTGAATACCTCGTGAACCTGCGTGAAGAAAAAGGTAATTTTACTTCGCTTACCGATTTTTGTTCACAAATCGATTTAAAAATTTTTCATCGCAGTTACATTGATAATCTGATTAAGTGCGGCGCCTTCGACAGCATTAATAAAAATCGGAAGGCTCTGATTGCGTCTTTGGACACGGCGATTAAAACTGCGCGAAAAATTCAAACCAACGGCGTTATGTTCGGTGAAGAATTATTGAAAGCGCAAATGGAGGAAGAGTTCAAATCTTCGGCGGAAGAAGACACTACCGATATAGAAAAACGCGAATTTGAAAAGGCCACACTGGACTTTTACATTACCGACTTGCTTAATGATTATGAATACTTTCTTTCAAACTTCAAGCGAATCAGCGAAGTTAAAGCGTTGCCGGTAAAATCTGCTGTAAAAATCGGCGGCTGGGTTACGCATTATCGCCTTGCCAAAACTAAACGCGGCGATGATATGGCGTTCGTCACGTTGGAATGTGGCGGCGAAAATATTAACGTCACAATTTTTCCCGCCGTATTTTCAAAGTGTGAAAGTTACCTTGACAAAGATAAAGGCTTTATTATCGAAGGCAGGACGGATTCTTATAAAGACGAGATATCGATTGTTGCGGACAAAGTGACGCCGATTGAAAACTACGTCCCCGCCGTTTACATAAAGTTTGATGAGACTGTTGATGACGAAAAAAAGTTGGCGCTGAAAAAAATATTCGCCGAAAATCAGGGCGAAAGTGAAATTTATATTCAGCAAGCCGGCAAGTGGTTTCGTACTACGAAGCACGGAAAAATTTCCGCAAGTGCTGACGTTTTAAACGTGCTACAAGATTTACTCGGCGTCGACAACGTAAAATTTTTTTAATGATTAATAAATAGTAAATATTGAATAGTGAATAGTTACCTTCAAAAAAAAGGCGTCTCACGAGGAAACGCCGAAAAAATTTTTGCTAGGAGGTTTTATAGTTTTTATTGGGGATTGGCTGTAAAATTAACCGCGAGTTTTGCCGCCTGCTACGTTGTAAGTGACGCCGTGAATGTAACCTGCGCGATCGCTTGAAAGGAAAGCGACGGTATCGGCAACTTCGGTAAGTTTACCACTTCTGCCGAGCGGGGTTGTCTTCGTGGAGCTGTAGCCTTTGCGCAAATCGTCAACGGTAATGCCGCGAGTGTAAGCCAGTGCCTCTTCATAAGCAAGCGTACGAAGTCCCGTAGCCTCCATAATGCCGGGCGCAACGCCTACGACGCGGATATTGTACTTGCCGAGCTCCTTTGCCCATGAACGGGTAAAGCTGTTTACGGCATTTTTAGTTGCTGCATAAATTGATTGACCTTCCGAGCCTTCAAGACCGGATTCACTGCTCATATTGATAATGACGCCGCCGCCGTCTTTCACCATTTCATGACCGACAGCCTGCGCGACGATGTAGACGCCTTTAATGTTGACGCCGGTAACTTTATCGTAAACTTTTTCGCTGAGTTCGTATTTTCCATGCGGATCTTTCGGGTCAACAAGCAGAGTGGGAATGTTAATGCCGGCGTTGTTTACAAGGATATCAATCTTGCCGAAAGTATCTTTGGCGGCTTTAACCATCGCAGTGACGTTATCGGGGTCCGTAACGTTGGTGACGACGTAAAGCATTTTGCCGCTGCCTTCGTGAATGTCGAAAGTAGGCTCATTGGGATTCATATCGCAAACTACGACATTGGCGCCGTTGTCAAGAAAAGCCTGTGCAACCGCCTTGCCGATGCCGGACGCCGCGCCTGTTACAACGGCAGTTTTACCTTTCAAGCCGAGCCATGAACTGTCTACAACTTCACTTGCAATTTTTATAAAAGAAATTTCGTCGCCTACTTTAATGTCCGGTATTGCCTTATCTTCGACATGAACACTGCCTTCAAGCACGTCACCGGCGCCGCCGTCAAACTTAATCGTGATGTGACCGAGATTCATTAAGTTTTTCTGCACTTCACTGCCGACTTTGAGAACTTTAAATTCCGCGTTGCCGAGTTTGAAAACGTCACCGGCTTTAATCGTGTCTTCGAGCTTGTTACCGGTATTGTATTTGAATTTAAATTTGATAGACACAAATATAAAAATATGGTATTGTATTTGTGACCGGCTTATTATGCAGGAATGATAGACCGCCAAAGGCAGATGCGGCTGTAGCTTATTTTTCAGTTCCGTTATCAGTGA
>JAFTEG010000322.1 GCA_017453765.1 Selenomonadaceae bacterium | reverse complement strand
GATTTTGCATTTTGTAGCGATTGAGTTCGCCGATCTTGCCGTAAATTTTATCTTCCGCCGTCGCGCGTACGCAACACGAATTAATTAAAATTAAATCGGCAGAGGCAATATCGTCCGTCGCCGTGTAGCCGATTTTTGAAAGTTGCCCCGCCATTCTTTCGGATTCGGCAACGTTCATTTGGCAGCCGTATGTTAAGATTTTAAATTTTTTATTCATACTATTAGATATTCAAATTCTACCCTCTACAATCTACTCTCTATCTTCTAATAAAGCATTTGAATTAAGAAAAGCACCGACATAATTGCAAGCAGGGGATGAATCTGTTTGAACTGTCTCGACGCCAATTTCAACAGCACGTAAGTTATCATGCCGATACCGACGCCGTTTGTAATGCTGTACGTCATTGGCATTAACGCCATTGTCAAAAATGCGGGAAAAGCTTCCGTATAGTCCTGCCAGTCAATGTTGGCAACGTCAGCAACCATAAAACAACCAGTCAAAATTAAAGCAGGAGCGGTAACTGCGGGAATTGCCGAAATTGCGGCGGCGATAGGTTGCAAAAAGAGTAAGAGTAAAAATAAAAACGCCGTGACTACCGACGCAAAGCCCGTGCGTCCGCCTGCAGAAACGCCTGTACCGGATTCAACAAAGCTTGACGTGGGACCTGTACCGGCAAATGCACCCGCAAAACTGCCGATTGAGTCAGCAAGCAAAGCGCTTTTCAAATTCGGAAATTTATTGTCGTGAATCAAGCCCGCCTGTTGACCGACGCCTAACATTGTACCAGTCGTGTCAAAAAGCGTCACCAGCAGAATTATGAAAATTATCATTGCAAGTGACGGCATACCGTCAAAACTCAACTGCATGAATGTATGTTCAAAGCCGCCCGGCATTGCAAAAATACTTTCCGGTATCGTCCAATGTCCCAAAAAAAATGCGATGACGGCGGTAATTGTCATGCCGATAAAAATTCCGCCGGTAACTTTCAGCACGATTAAAATCATTGTGATTATCAAACCGACGACGGTTAAAGCCAGCATGGGGTCATGAAGGTCGCCCAGCGTTATCATTGTTGCAGGTGATTCAATGACAATGTGACCGCTGCGAAAACCGATTAGCGCAATGAATAAGCCGATACCTGCCGCGATAGCTTTTTTCAGTGACAGAGGGATTGAGTTTATAAAAACTTCGCGAAAACTTGTAAGTGACAGCGCGGTAAAAATTCCCGACGCAACAGCCGCCGCGCCGAGTGCCTGTTGCCACGAAATTCCTTGCGATATCATGACGGTAAAGACCAAGTAGGCGTTAATGCCTAAGCCCGGCGCTATTGCTATGGGATAATTTGCCGCCGCGCCCATTATCAGCGTGCCGATTACCGTCGCGATAATTGTTGCAATGTATACGCCGCCGAAGTCCATGCCGCCTACGGAAAAGACGGTAGGATTGACTATGACAATGTACATCATTGAAAGGAAAGTCGTTGCACCGGCGATAATTTCAGTACGCAAATTCGTTTTGCGTTCATCGAATAAAAAATATTTTTTTATTTGTTCCATTTAATTTGTCCTTTAGATTAGGGGCTAGGGGTTAGGGACTAGTGATTAAAAATCTCTTCCCTAATCCCTGTTCCCTAGTCCCTAATCCCTACAATTTATTCTCTTCAAACTTGTAACGTGCGCGGTGAAAGTCGTCCATAATCTGCAAATCGCGCTCCACATTGGGATTAACGTCATAAAAATCTGCAGGCGCACCT
>JAFTEG010000321.1 GCA_017453765.1 Selenomonadaceae bacterium | reverse complement strand
TTTTTCCTGCAACAAAAAAATCTCCAACTCATCGTGAATCGGAGACTGAAAAATTTTTCAAGTTTATAAGTCTATTGAATCTAAATCGTTCGGCACAAACAAATTGCCGCCGTAATATTTTAAGCCTTCGTCTTTGTAAATTTTTTACGTGAAGGCGCGCCGCAATTTCGCAAGCGTCCTTTACCGTAGAATGATTTTTTTCGTACGGGTCAAAAATATCTGCCTGCGAATAAAATGATCCAAGTGCTTATGCGTTACAAAAATATGGCGAATATCCATCCAATCACGACCGGCATTTTTCAACTGCTTAAAAACTGCATTGCCGCCGCCGCCGTCTACCAAAAAAAATTTTTTATCCTCATCAATTACTTTATCATTGTCAAGCAAAAAGCAGGTATTGTAACAATCAGTGACAAGAGCATTGCCGGTACCAAGCATTGTCAGTTTCATAAATTTTTACTCCGATTAATTATTTTGCGTCGATACAAAGGCTTTCTTAGGACAAAGTTGCGAACAGACATTACAACCCACGCATTGAGTGGCGTCGACAACGGCTTTACCGTCTTTCATTGAAATTGCGGGACAGCCGATTTTCATGCAGGATTTACAGCCGATACATTTTTCAGCGTCGACTTTAAGCGGCGGGTTGTGCTTGACATATTTTAAAAGTGCGCAGGGGCGACGCGAAATTATTACGGAAGGTTCCGTCGCGGCAAGTTCCTCTTTTAAAACTTCGTCGCACTCTTTCAAATTGTACGGGTCAACCACTCTCACGCGATTAATGCCCATAGCGCGGCAGAGTTGCTCCAAATTAATTTTGCCTGCAGGATCCCCCTTGATATTGTAGCCGGTCGTAGGATTTTGCTGATGTCCCGTCATTCCGGTTATGGAGTTGTCCAAAATTATCACGGTAGAGTTGGACTGATTGTAAGCGACGTTTGCAAGTCCCGTCATACCGGAATGCATGAAAGTTGAATCGCCGATAACCGCAACGGTCTTGCCTTCACTTTCAGCGCCGAGCATTTTGTTAAAGCCGTGAGTGGCACCGATTGACGCGCCCATACACAAAGTCATTTCAATGGTTGAAAGCGGCGGCACGGCACCTAAAGTGTAACAGCCGATATCGCCGAGTACAATGCACTTACGCTTTTTGAGTGAGTAAAAAAGTCCGCGATGTGGACAACCTGCGCACATTACCGGCGGACGCGCGGGAATTTCGTCATCAAGCTTGATACCTTCATGAACTTCACGTCCGAAAGATTTTGCAATGAGGTTTTGTGAAAATTCGTCAATGCGCGGCAAAATTTTTGAACCTTCGACGGCAATTCCAAGCGCCTTGACGTGACTTTCAATAACGTCGTCAAGCTCTTCAACCACGTACAACTTTTTAACCTTCGACGCGAAATTTTTTATAAGTTCGTCCGGCAGAGGATTTGTCATTCCCAATTTCAAGACGCTGGCACTTTCGCCGAAAACTTCCTTGACGTATTGGTAGCACGTCGACGCGGTGATAATTCCAATTTCGTCGGAAGAAATTTCAGCGCGATTAATCGGCGTCGTCTCGGCGTATGCCTGCAACTTTTTTGTACGCTCTTCAACAACGGGGTGACGCTTTTTGGCATTGCCCGGCATCATTACGTACTTTGCAATATTTTTTTCGTAGGATTTTTTGAACTCTTCGCGGTCAGAAATTTCAACGATAGATTGAGAATGTGCAACGCGCGTACACATTTTTATTATTACCGGCGTATCGAATTGCTCGGAAATTTCGTAGGCAAGTTTGGTGAACTCCAACGCCTCCGCAGAATCGGACGGCTCAAGCATTGGAACTTTCGCGGCAATTGCATAACGGCGGCTGTCCTGTTCATTTTGCGAAGAGTGCATACCCGCATCATCAGCCACAACTACAACAAGTCCCGCGTTGACGCCGGTGTAGGACATTGTGAAAAGCGGGTCGGCGGCAACATTTAAGCCTACGTGTTTTTGTCCGCAAAAAGCCCTGCGTCCCGCCAATGACGCGCCAAAAGCTGATTCCATTGCAACTTTTTCATTCGGCGCCCATTCGCAATAAATTTCGTCGTACTTTGCGGCTTCTTCTGTAATTTCTGTTGACGGCGTGCCGGGATAACTTGACACGAAACAAACTCCCGCCTCGTACAAGCCGCGCGCCAACGCCTTATTTCCCAACATTAACTCTTTCAATTTAAATATCTCCTTTTAAAAATAATCACTAAAAATTATAGCAAAGTCATTTCATAAAATCAAAAATTTATTTAGGGAATAGGGAATAGGGACTAGGGGCTAGGGGCTAGGGGTTAGATTCTCTTCCCTAATACCTGTTCCCTAACAACATTGACGTAACACTTTAGTTATACTATACTTTGTGCGCTCTAGTTAAGGGGGAATTTTTATGAAGAAATTTTTGGCGGTGACGGCGTTCAGCATCATTGCCTTTTTAACCGCGCAGATTTCAATTTGCAACGCCGAAATGCCGCCTGCCGAAATGTGCTTGGGCGGTATCGGCTACGGCACGTCGACCGACAAATTGTTTGAACTGCACGGACAACCGGAGGCGAATTATAACGGCTATGAATTTTCCGAAACTTATGTTTACGGCACTGAAAATCTCGTGCTGATTCACTACAACCGCGAAACTAAAAAAATTCACGGCGTTAAGACTTTGAAAAATACAGAATGGACGACGCCTGCAGGTATCGGCATCGGCAGTAAAATTTCTGACGCGATGAAATTGTACGGCGAACCCGATTACAAAAAAGTCGGCGAAACGCGAACCGCTTATTGCTACGCTCATAAAAAGTATGACGACATTTTAAAAAGGAATGTGAGTGACTTCGGAATTTTTATCGGCGTCGACAATGCAAGCGGCAAAATTAATGAATTGGAAATTGGCGGCGACACGGCTGATACAAGCTTTGAAGAAATTATCACCGGCACTTTGTCTTATATGATTTTTAATGATTAGCTTTTAGTGAAGAGTTAGGAGTTAAGAGTTAAGAGTTGCTGAAAGCTAAATTCGAGGTGACGAATATGTTAAAAAAAATTTTTATCGCGGTTATAAGCTTAGCCGCATTTATCGCGACGCAATTTAATACCTGCAACGCAATGATCGCGCCTTACGAAATTCATTTAGGCGGCTTGACGTACGGGTCAAAAATTTCTGAAATGAAAAATATTCACGGTGAACCCGACGCAATTTTTTTCGGCACTGAAGGCTACGAATCTTGCGAATACGCCGACGGCGCACGAATCACCTACGATAAAAATAGCGGACAGATTAAAGTCATTACCGTAACTCAGCGCAGTAAAGATTGGGTAGCTGACAACGGCATTACAGTAGATATGAACATTTCAAATTGGCTGAAAAATCACGCCGAGCCGGAATATGTCAAGAGCGGCGGCACCAAAACCGCGTACTGCTACTTTGTTTACACGCATAATCCCGCTGTGCATGAAACTTTTCGCACGGCAGGATTTTTTATCGTATTCAGCAACGCGAGCGGAATTATTACCGAGATGAGAATTTACGGCGACACGGATTTTGCGACGTTTGAGGAAAGTTTTGAATCGATTATGGCAGAAATGGTACGGTAAATCATGAAAAAGGTAAGATAGTTTATGAAAAAAATTTTTGGCATTACGATTCTTGCCGCCGCAATTTTATTCGCGCAGATTGCCGACTGTGAAGCGAAAATGTCACGCGATGAAATGTACTTGGGCGGGCTTAC
>JAFTEG010000320.1 GCA_017453765.1 Selenomonadaceae bacterium | reverse complement strand
GCAGGTTCAATAATTTTTACGCCACGTGACGCCAAAATTTTTAGATTGTCCTGCGTCGCGGCATTTTCAAACATAACTGTATTCATAGCCGGCGAAACTATAACCTGCGCGGGCGTCGCCAAAATTGTAGTGGTCAATAAATCATCGGCGATACCGTGAGCCATCTTCGCCAAAAAATTCGCAGTGGCAGGCGCGATTAAAATCACGTCGGCAAAATTCGCAAGCGCTATGTGCGTTTCGTCGAAGTTCACAACGTCGGCAAACATTTCAACGGCAACGGGATTTTTTGTAATTTCTTGAAAAGTGCGCGGCGAAATAAATTCGGTAGCGTGCCGCGTCATGACAACGCGAACATCGGCGCCGAGTTTTTTAAGGCGGCTTGCAATTTCGGCAGATTTATACGCCGCAATGCCGCCGGTTACGCCGAGTACAATTTTTTTACCTTCCAACATGTCACTACTCACTAACCCCTAGCTCCTAGCCCCTAGCCCCTAATTCTCCGGCTCCGCGTAAGTGATTTTGCCTTCGTAAATCTCTTCCATAGCGTTGGTAACAAATTTATTGGTAGGGTTTTCAACGTGGCAAGGCGCCCCTGTCAAAAGTTGGCGTGCGCGTTTCGACGCAAGCACTACTAATGTATAACGGCTGGAAATTTTTTTAAGCATGGCGTCAGTCGAAGGATTTACCATGCTCGGTGTTCCTGTTGTCAACTAAATTATCTCCTTTAAAATTTAATTCGTCATAAAGGTTAAATTAATTCGTAGCAAAGATTAAAATTAATTCGCCGCAAACTTAAATTTAATTCGTCGCAGAGTTTTCAAAGTGTTCAAAGTCCGCCAAATTTCTTTCAACCTTGCAACGCTCGGCAGTCAGTATCGCCTTAATTTTATCAACCGCCGCGTCAACGGTATCATTCACCACGACGTACTGATAATTTTTTCCGACAGCAATTTCAGCGGTTGCAGAATCAATTCGGCGCTGTAAAACTTCGGGCGATTCGGTGCCGCGATTTTTAATTCTGTTGCAAAGTTCATTAAGTGACGGCGGCAGTAAGAAAATGTAAACGCCGTCGGGACATTTTTTCATGACGTTAAGCGCGCCTTGCACGTCAATTTCCAAAAGCACGTCGACGCCGGAATTACGCTTTTCCTCAATGATATGCGCGGGCGTGCCGTAAAAATTGCCGTAAACCTCTGCGTGTTCCAAAAATTTTTCTTCGGCAAGCCACGTTTTAAATTTTTCTACCGTTATGAAAAAATATTCTTTGCCGTCGACTTCGCCGGGACGCGGTTTTCTAGTAGTTGCAGAAATTGAGTAAAACATTTGCGGCAATTCGGCAAGCAACTTTTTGCAAACCGTACCTTTACCCGTTCCGCTTGCCCCCGAAATTACCGTCAACAAGCCCCTCTTCGTCAAACTTATCACCTTTCTCATTAATCTCTTTAATCATAGTCAAGGCATTTCTAGCCATACGCTCGCCGATTGTGGTAGGCATAAGACCGGAAACAATGACATGACCGTTGTCAACTACGATAACCGCGCGGGTACGGCGTCCGTGCGTCGCGTCAAGAAATTTATTTTCTTCCTTCGCATGAGCGATAATACGCTTTGTCTGCGCAGAATCCGGCGTCATAATCGCAATAATCCTGTCCGCCGAAACGACGTTGCCGAAACCTACGTTTACCATTTTAGCCATAAAAATTCACCTTCGTCAAATAAAACTACCTGCAAAAATTTTTTCCGCCGCGCCTGTCATAAAAATATGATTGTCATCGCGCCATTCAATTTGCAGAGTGCCGCCGTCAAGAATAACTGAAGAAGTTTTTTTAGTCAAGCCGTTCAAATTCGCCGCCACCGCAGTTGCACAAGCGCCGGTACCGCATGCAAGCGTGATTCCGCTGCCGCGCTCCCAAACACGCATTCTCAATTTATTTTCGCCGACAACTTGAACAAATTCCGCGTTGACGTGCTTGGGAAAAATTTCATGACGCTCAAACTTGGGACCGATTTCAGCTAAGTTCACGTCATTTAAATCGTTCACAAAAATTACGCAGTGGGGATTGCCCATTGAAACGCAAGTCATTTTAAAATTTTTGCCGTCGACTTCGATTGACTCATTAACAACGCGATTGTTGCCGTAACCTGTCACGGGAATTTTCGCCGCGTCCAAAATCGGTTCGCCCATATCAACGGTGACGAGATTGCCGCGCAGATTCATTTTCAAAATGCCGGCGCCTGTTTCCACGCTTAAATTATTTTTGTCCGTGCCGTCAAGCAAAAATTTTGTAAAGCAGCGAATACCGTTACCGCACATTTCCGCTTCCGAGCCGTCCGCGTTGAAAATTCTCATTCGCACATCGGCAACGTCGGAATTTAAAACGTAAATGACGCCGTCCGCACCGATGCCGAAATGTCTGTCACAAATGCGCGAAATTTTTTCCGGCGGAGCAATTTCACCGTCGGTGCGGCTGTCGATAATTACAAAGTCATTGCCGCAACCTTGCCATTTCTCAAAATTTTTCAAAGCGTCGCCTCCTCTTCAAAAGTATATTCCAATTTCGATAATTGGTCAAATTTTAGCTAGTAGCTTGTAACATATAAAAAATCT
>JAFTEG010000319.1 GCA_017453765.1 Selenomonadaceae bacterium | reverse complement strand
GCGACGACGTGACACCCAACCTGCCAGCCTTACTTCTTTGCCTTCATCACTTTTTCTAAGTTCGCCGCAATTATGCGTACGTTCCATTCCTTTTAATGTTTCCAAAAAAAATTCCTCCTTAGACTGTCAATAATAACCAAAAGATTTCGTAACGTCAACAAAAAAGCGCCCAAAAATTCGGACGCGAAAAAATCTTTCAGCAAAAATATTTCACTCTGCAAATCTCTCAAAAAAATTTAATCTTCAAGAATGTACGATTTTAAAATTTCGCCGTAGTACGCAATGTGCGCACCGCCGATGTCTTCTAATTTTTCGGCGGGATAAAATTTATTAAACTTGCTTGAAATTTCTTTAACCGGTTGAAGTTGACTGAATACGACGCGACATTCAATCGTTAATGGAAATTCTTTAATCGCGGGCGGACGAACAATTTCAGCGTCGACAGCATGAATACCGGACTTTGCAATTTTATCCATATCGCGACCACTTCGACTGCCGCACATTCCCAGAGCCTTTGTAACCTGCGCGGAATATTTTTCGCCGTACGGTACAGCTACGGTAAATTCGCCGGTGCGGTCAAGAAGCTCACGTGTAAACCTGCCTTCACGAACATACACGGCAAAAATCGGTACGCCCCATTCAACGCCGAAAGTTGCCCAGCCGATAGTCATGGCGTTTACGCAATCTTCCGCTTCACTTACAAGCAACGCGCCGCCGTTATTCAGCGCCTTGACGATATCGCCCGCGTAATCAAATACATTAATTTCCTTCTTCAATGAGACCGCCCTTTCAAAATTTTTTTCATTGTAACAAAATTTTTTTGACGTTGCAATTTTACAATCGGCGTCGATATCGGTCAACACCTTCACGCATTGAAAAAGCGCGTAAGAAATAGTATACTTTCGGTAGAGGAGGAAATTTTTATGGACGAAAATAAAAATTGGGTAAATTGCAAAATGGACGTGAACGGCTTGCCGCAGGACGTGCGATTCAGCAAAGGTGCGATTAAAAAAATTTTCAAGCCGTTTCTTTTAAAACTTAGTGAACTGCGCGAAGTCACCGACAGAAAAGTTGTAGCCTTTATCGCCGCGCCGCCCGGCGTAGGTAAAACTACGCTTGTACAATTTCTTGAAAAACTTAGCCGCGATGATATCGAAATTACGCCTGTCCGCGCTCTCGGCATGGACGGCTTTCACTTTTCGTCAGAATATCTCAAGGCAAACAAAATTACAAAAGACGGGCAAGAAATTTTGCTCAACGACATAAAAGGCGCGCCGGAAACTTTCGACGTTGACACCTTGCAGGAAAAACTGCGCGAAGTTCGGCAGGAAGGTACGAATTGGAATGCCTACGACCGAATGTTACATGACGTGGTGCATGACGTTTTAAGCGTGGAAGACGATATCATTTTGCTTGAGGGCAATTACCTGCTTTTAAAAGACCCGCGCTGGACAAATATTCGCGTGCTTGCCGACTACACCGTATTTATTAAGGCGCGTCCCGAAATGTTAAAGGAGCGTTTAATTTCACGCAAAGTTCAAGGCGGCTTGTCACGTGAAGACGCGGAAAAATTTTACTACGCAAGCGACGGCAAAAATGTTGAGACCGTTTTAAAAAATTCCGCCGCCGCTAATGAAACATGGATGCTGCAAGACGACGGCGACTTTTTCAAAATTGAAGACGACGAAGACGTTATTATCGAAGAACCCGATATTAACGAAAACAGCGAATTGACATTTGAAGACATAAAAATTTGAACCGGTACCAAAATTTTTTCAAGTAAAAAGCGGCGTCCCGCCCTTCGCTAAGGCAGTTACGTCGCTTGATTTTTTTTCAAAATTTCACCTTGAATGCTATCTGCGCGAACTTGAACCGATTGCCAGTACGAGCGTGACGATTTGCAGAACTTCATTGAAAGATTCCGTCAAATATACTCCTATTGATACCGCTCTGTCCAGCGCATCGCGAGATTGATTATAACATTCATAAATTTCTGTTCCTACTAACAATACCAACAGCGCCAAAATTAACAATATTGTTAATGCACCGAAATCACTATTAGCTACGGATAATGCCACGAAATAGTACACTAAGAATTTGATAAATAAAAGACCAATTACTGCCAAAATCTCTCTTTGTGAAAACAAATAACTGACGTTATCAAAATTATCAAATATTTTTCCGCAGACCCAAGAAGCAAGCCAAATTTCAAAAAAATACATTACGACTCCCAAGATTGCCATCAGTATTGCGGTTGTCGTAAGAGTGATAGCCTTTACCGTAACGGTGAAAAATTTTGTAATTGACTCGCCAAAAGAAGTTGAAGATTCCGTTTTCGTGACATTGAAGAAATTTTTCAGAAACTCTAAAAAAGCCTTGAAATTTTCCATACTTAACACCTCCTCTCCAAAAATTTATTTATAATTCTACCACAAAATTTATTTATAATTCTACCACAAAATTTATTTATAATTCTACCACAAAATTTATTTACAGTTTTAACACGAATTTTTTATGATTCTAGCACGAATTTATTTTTATGTGGTGTACAGCCGGAACACTGTTTAATTTTATTTTTAGTGCAATGATATGAAAGGGCTGATGACTTTGAACGAAAAATTATCAGAAACACTGCAATGGTTTCCCGGTCATATGAAAAAGGCGGAGCGGCTGATTGAAGAAAATCTAAAGCTAGTCGACCTTGTGATAGAAGTTTTGGACGCGCGAATACCGGCAAGCAGTCAAAATCCAAACCTGCAAGAAATACTGGGCGATAAACCGAAATTAATTGCAATGTTAAAATCAGACTTAGCCGCAGTGGAAGATACAAAACTTTGGCTGAAACATTTTCGTGACGTCGAAATATCCGCCGTTGCAGTTGACGCAGTGCAGGGTACCGGCATAAAAAAATTAATTTCAGAGGCGAAGTCAATCGCTGAAAAAAATACGCACAAGCTTGTTAAGTACGGTGCAAAACCGCGTGCCGCCCGTGCTATGGTTATCGGCATACCGAATGCGGGTAAATCCTCTTTGATAAATCGTCTTGCCGGCGTCAATCATACGAAGATTGAAAATCGTCCCGGCGTCACTCGTGCAAAGCAGTGGATTAAAATTGCCGACGGTTTACAGCTTTTGGATACGCCCGGCATTTTGCCGCCGAAGTTTGAAGATCAAGACATTGCATTAAAGCTTGCGTGGACTTACGCCATAAGCGACGAAGTTCATGACCTTGAGCCGATAACGTGGCTTTTGCTTGAGACGTTGGCAAAGAAAAATCCCGCCGGTATTTGCGAGAGGTATAAACTTTCCGCGCCGCTTGAAAGTGACGGACAAAAACTTTTGGAAGTAATAGGGCTTAAGCGCGGCTGTATTCGCAAAGGCGGCGTGCTTGACGTTGACAAAGCAGTTAAACTTGTGCTTTCGGAATTTCGCGCAGGTAAGTTAGGCAGAGTGACGTTGGATGAATTAAGAATTTAGAATTAAGAATTTAGAATTAATTCCTAACCCCTAACCACTAGCCCCTAACCCCTCTTAACTCTTCACTCTTAACTCCTCCCTCTTCCCTAAATCAACTCCATTTCATCAAGCCGCCGCAAATAATTTTCAAGCCGCGCCAATTCTTCACGCGCAGTAACACGCCGCCCCGAGTAAAAGTACTCGACAGGCGGATTTTTTTTGCCTTCGCCGACTTGTAAATTTGCCAGCCGTACCAGCTGATTAAGCGTCCCCGCGTTGCCGTCCAAAATTTTCATATGCGCGGGCAAAATTTTTCTCATGGTGTCTTTAAAATAGTTGAAGTGCGTACAGCCCAAAACTATCGACGAAAAATTTTTAAAGTCATACGCGGCAAATTCGTCACGCAAATATTTTTCAACCGCGTCCGAATTAAATTCCTGCCGCTCCGCAAAATTTACAAGCTTAGGCAAGGCGCGAAGGTAGGCGAAATTTTTTGCGTTAAGGCGCGTGATAAGCCGCTGAATTTTTTCGCCGCGAATTGTAATTTCAGTTGCCGTCACCAAAACTTTTTTCTGCGGATAAAGGTCAAGTGCCACTTTAACGGCGGGTTCCATTCCGATAATCGGCAGGGAATATTTTTCACGCATTGGACGCACCGCGACTGAAGTTGCTGTGTTGCAGGCTACAACTATTGCGCCGACATTCTGCGCGGTCAAAAATTTAAAAGCCGCGTCAACGTAGCTTAAAACCTGTTCGCGCGTTTTTGTGCCGTAGGGTACGTTGTCTTCGTCCGCAAAAAAAATAAATTCGTCATTCGGCAAAATCTTCATTGCGTGATGCAGTACCGACAAGCCGCCAATGCCCGAATCAAAAAACGCTATCTTCAATCAATCGCCGCCTTTTAATGTTGAGTTCAAATTCTGCTTGAAGTGTAGAGTTTAAATTCTGCTGAAAATTTTCTGCCACGCGTCGTAGTTCAAAAAACTTTCCTCTGCCAAATTTTCAAGGTGCAAAAATTTTTCGTAGGACAAACTGAACGCCAATAGGTTTTTGTCGACAAATTTTCGCGCAGAAGGATCCGTCAAGCCTACGTAGCAAAAATTTTTTTCAGCCATAGGGTACAACACAACCTGCGCGCAACCTGCCCCGAATAAAATTTTCACCGCGTCATTAGTTGGCGAATCGTAATTTGCCAGCGTCACAAGACCCGAAATTTGGTCAGCATTCGCCAAAAAAATTACAACGTCCGGCAATTCATCTTCCGCGACAAAATCCAGCGGCTTGAACAGTAAAAATTTTCTGCGCGGCGGAAGTCTATCAATCAAGGCGTTTGAAACATTTTCAATAAAATTTCGCGCAAGTTCAGGCGTCTGCTTGTAATGTTCGCAACGCTCCACCGCAGGACTGCCACAGGACAGAAAGTACTCAATCCAGCCGAGCGGATATTTTTTAAAGCCCAAGCCTGCGCGACCGCCTACGCAAGCCGTAGTTTCTTCTGAAAACGCGGCAATTTTACCATTGGCGGCGGCGGCAATCATAGCGGCTACGCAACCCCATTGTCCTGCCTTGAATTGCAAAACTTTTTCCGGCAACTCGTCAGCTTGAATCACGGCTACGGCGTGATTTTTTAATTTTATAAAATTTGTAATTTTGCTGTCCATAAAAATTTTCTCCTGCAAAAATTTTTTATGTTTCATCGGACAAAATTTGTTCAATCTGCATTTTCATTTTTGGAAAATCTTCAGTGACTGTTTTAAAAACGTCTTCCATATCTAACGTTTCATATTTATGAGCAACAACATCTCTGAATCTTGCGGCATCTTTCCACGAAATATGCTGATAATTTTTTCTAATCTCATCAGATAAATTTTTTGTAAGTTCGCCGATATTTATTGCCGTCATACCGACCGCACGTTTTGTTTTTTCATCGTTCAAAAATTCTTCAAGATTCATATCTTCCAAGAAATTTAAAATAATATCGATTTCCGAAACAATTTTTTGTAATGTAATTTTGTCTCTACGCTGCATAAATTTCTATCTCCTTGTCAATTTCAATCATCCACTCGGCTTTTTTAGGTCCATGAATCACGTCAACTTTCACGCCAAAAATTTCTTCCAAATCATTCATCAAACCTGCCAAAGTAAACAAAGAAACTGATTTCGTCTCAAACTCAACGATTAAATCAACGTCGCTGTCCTCACGAAAATTTCCTCTTGCACGCGAACCAAAAAGCGTCACTTTAGTCAATTTATATTCCGGCGCAATTTTTTCAATGCCCTTTTTAATGTCATCAAGCGTCAACATTTTTATCACCTCGCAAAATTTTTAAAATGTTTTCCATATCGTCAGGCATCGGCGCCGTGAAATTCATACGCTTACCGGTAGCAGGGTGCGTCAAGCTCAATGTGTGAGAATGTAACGCTTGACCCTTAATGTCGAAAGGATTTTTTCGCGCAGAATATTTTTCATCGCCTAAAAGCGGGTGACCAATCTCCGCCATATGCACGCGAATTTGATGCGTCCTGCCTGTCTGCAGTTTACATTCTACGTAGGTGTAATTTTTAAACCGCTCCAAAACTTTAAATTCGGTGACAGCTCTTTTACCGTCCGAAGTCACCGCCATTTTTTTTCTGTCAACTTTATCGCGTCCAATCGCGCCGCTGATAATGCCGACGTCATCAGTTAAGACGCCGTGAACAATAGCAAGGTAGGTACGCACCGCAGTTTTATTTTTAATCTGCGCGGCAAGGTTGACATGAGCGAAATCATTTTTTGCCACGACCATGACGCCGGAAGTGTCCTTGTCAAGCCGGTGAACAATGCCGGGACGCTTGACGCCGTTAATGCCGGATAAATCTTTGCAATAAAATAAAAGCGCGTTAACCAACGTGCCGGACTTCACCGTTTCGGCAGGGTGAACCGTCATGCCTCGCGCTTTATTGATAACGATAATGTCACTGTCTTCGTACAAAATATTCAGCGGCAAATCTTCCGGCAGGTATTCTGTTTCAACGGCGTCATCTTCTTCAAGCGAAATCTTTTCGCCGCCGCTAAGCTTGTAACTCGGCTTAACAATTTTGTCGTCGACTTTAACCTTGCCGTCCGAGATAATTTTTTGTATGTGCGACCGTGACTTATCGGCAAATTTTTTGTCAAGATAAATGTCAAGCCGCATTTTTTGTGCGTCTGAATCAGCTTGAAAGTTACTCAAGTTGACGCACTTCCTTAAAATTTTCGGCGTCCTCCGATTTAAAAATCACCACGTACATAAGGGAAAACATTCCGATAACTATTGCAATGTCGGCAACGTTGAACACGGGGAAATTAAAAATGCGCATGTCAAAAAGGTCAATGACAATGCCGGTGCGTATTCTGTCAATCATATTTCCCAACGCTCCCGCCGCCGCGCAGATTCCGCCGTACTTTATGATAGGATTGATTTTTTTCAGCCGCGAATAATAAATCGCCGCGAATATCAGCATTAGTGATCCGAGACCGATAAATATATTTTGTTGGTACGGAAAAATGCCGAACGCCGCGCCGGGATTTTGCACGTACGTTATGTGAAATATATCTTGAATAATCGGTATTGTTTCGCCCGGAAACATTGTATTTTCGACTTGCGCCTTTGTATATTGGTCAAGCGCGATTATGCCGACGAAAAGTACTTTTTCCAAATGTACGTAGGCAATGTAAATTGCAAGTTCAATTACCAGCAAAACGTTTTTCAAAAATTTTATGACGGACTTCACGCACTCGACCTCCACCAAAATTAGTCTAACCTTTTTTAGCCGGAGTGTACGTGGTAGTTTTTTCAAGTTCCGCCTCAAGTTCAGCCTGCGCGGCGGCTTTTGCATTTTTCAGCGCCTGTTCAATTTTTGACGCCTGCGCGGAAGTTTTTGTAGCGGCGGGTTTTTCTTTAGGTTCGGCGTCAACCTTTTTGTCAGCCGTGACTTTTTCAAAAACTTTTGTGTCGTCCAAATCGTCGGCAGATTCTTTAACCGTTTCGGCAACTTTTGTATCGGAATTTTTTTCGGTGCCTTCCATAGCCGCCTGCGCCTTAACGTCCTGTTCAAAGGCATTGTACGCGGCAGATTGAATTTTGCCGAAGTCTTGAGCATTTGGCAGGGAATGTAAAAGCTGATTGGTTACGGCAAGTTCAGATTCAAGCGTCGTCCTGATTCTAATGAAGAAAGCCTCTTTATCGGTGATAACGCGGGAATATTCGGCGGTTATAGCGCTAAGTTTTCTCTGCGCCTCTTCAAGTTGCCGCTTAATATCAATCATCGCCTGTTCACGCATATTCTGCGTTTCGCGTACGGTGTTGTCGTACATATTTTTTGACTCGCGAACGGCATTTTCACGCATTTCCTTAGCATTTTTTTTCGCCGCGCTTATAAGCTCGTCTGCGGTTTTCTGCGCGACAACTAAGGTATCTTGCAGATTTTTTTCTAAATTTCTGTAGTGATT
>JAFTEG010000318.1 GCA_017453765.1 Selenomonadaceae bacterium | reverse complement strand
CCGTGACGTCCATACCTCTTTTTGCGCAGTAGTCAAGCCACGCCTTTCTATAGTCGTCTTCATTGTGAATGCGCTTGCCGTGCAAAACTACAACGCGACCGGGTATGCCGACAACCGTCGCATAAGGCGGCACCTCTTTTAAAACTACGGAGCCTGCGCCGATTTTCGCATGGTCACCTACTTTGAATGAGCCTAAAACCTTCGCGCCGGTCGCAACAACCACGTTATTGCCAATGGTAGGGTGACGCTTGCCCTTTTCCTTGCCGGTACCGCCCAAAGTCACGCCTTGATACAGTGTCACGTTTTTTCCTATCTCCGCCGTTTCGCCTATTACAATTCCCGTGCCGTGATCTATAAAAAGTCCGTCGCCGATTTTTGCGCCGGGATGAATTTCAATGCCGGTGAGAAAGCGGCAGAAATTTGATACAAGCCGCGCGGATACTATCCAGCCGCGTTCAAAAAGGGCGTGCGATATTCTGTGCATCCAAATGGCGTGAAGTCCCGAATAGCAAAAAATTACTTCCAGCGTACTTTTCGCCGCAGGGTCACGTTCAAAAATGACGCGAATGTCTTTTTTGAGACGCGAAAAAAAATTCATGAAAAAACTCCCTTCGGTCGTTTTTAGATCGATAGTGGATAGATCGATAGATCGATAGTGGCTAGATCGATAGATCGATAGTTGTTAGATCGATAGTTTTAGTATATTAAAACGTTAGCGTAAGCCGCAATGCCTTCACCTTTGCCGGTAAAGCCCAGCCCTTCGGTAGTCGTAGCCTTGACGCTGATTAAGCTTGAATCAATCTGCAAAATTTCAGCCAGCCGCGCTCTGATTTTCAAAATGTACGGCGCAAGTTTCGGTTTCTGCGCGACGATTGTCGAATCAATGTTGCCGATTTTGTAGCCGTGCGCCTTAATCAGCATATCGACGCGCTTAAGAAGTTCGCCGCTGTCAATGCCTTTATACCTTACGTCATTGTCGGGGAAGTGCTGTCCGATATCGCCGAGTGCCGCCGCGCCTAAAATCGCGTCAATAATCGCGTGAATCAAAACATCTGCGTCGGAATGTCCCGCAAGTCCCAATTCGTAGTCAATCTTCACGTTGCCCAAAATTAAATTTCTGTCATGCACAAGCTTATGCACGTCGTAGCCGATACCGATTCGCGGCAGTGCGGCTGAATGAGTAACGGCAGGTTGAATCTCGTCCGGCAATAGCGATTGCGCCATTGTCAAATCTTCCGGCGTCGTGATTTTTATATTTGAATAGTCGCTCTTGACAATTTTAATTCTGTCGCCGATTCGTTCAACCAAACTTGAATCATCCGTGCCTAAAAAATTATCTTCCTCCGCCTGTTGGTACGCGCGCAGTAAAAGTTCACGGCGAAAACCCTGCGGCGTCTGCACTTCAACTAACTTTGAACGCGGCGGCGTGTAGGTTACGAAGTTTTGTGCGTCGATAAATTTCACGGTATTTTTTTCAGGCACTGCCGCTATTGCGCCGCCGAATTTTTCTGCCGCCTCGATAACCTCTTCAATGACCGTCAAGCTGACTAAAGGTCTTGCCGCGTCATGAACCAATACAATGTCCGCGTCTTCCGGCAATAGTTTCAAGCCGTTTGCAATGGAATATTGCCGCTCACTGCCGCCTATTGCTATCGCCCAATCTTTCAAGCCGTCCGTCTTGTTTAAAAGCTCTTCAACGTCGTCTTTGTCATTTTCATTTACCACAACGATTAAAAAATTTATGCGCGGCGATTGCGAAAAAGTTTTCAGCGTGCGAATTAAAACCGGTTCATCGCCCAGCATTAAAAAAATTTTATTTATGTCGCTGCCCATACGCCGACTTGATCCCGCCGCAGGAAATATTGCCGTTACCATTTACAATTCCTCCTTCTTAATTCTTAATTCAATCAATACCAATCGTGCTTTTCGTTTCTGTCCAAATTTGAAATTGCCTTCATCTCGTCCGCCGTCAACTCAAAATTAAAAACGTCTAAATTCTCTTTAATAT
>JAFTEG010000317.1 GCA_017453765.1 Selenomonadaceae bacterium | reverse complement strand
TCACTGATAACGGAACTGAAAAATAAGCTACAGCCGCATCTGCCTTTGGCGGTCTATCATTCCTGCATAATAAGCCGGTCACAAATACAATACCATATTTTTATATTTGTGTCTATCAAATTTAAATTCAAATACAATACACCGGATTTTTTTTTAATACAAACCGTACTTTGTAGAAATTTTTACACCGTACAAAAAAGCACCTTACCTTTTGATAAGGCTTTTATGACTCGTCAAAATCTTTCAGCCGCTTTTGAACCTCCTTTATAATCCAATCCGGCGTAGACGCGCCGGCAGTTATCCCCACTTTGAGAGAATTGGATTTTACATTTCCGGTGAAAAAATCAGGTGAAATTTCTTCCGCCGTTTCAATATGGAAAGTTTTGCATTTGGTTTCGCATAGCCTTGCAAGTTTGGTGGTATTCGCGCTGTTTCTGCCGCCTACTACAAGCATCACGTCAACTTTTTCGGCAAGCTCCATTGCCGCCTGTTGTCTTTGATAAGTCGCCGTACAAATCGTGCGTAAAATTCTTATGTCTGACGATTTTTCCAAAAGTTTCAAGACGACGTTTTTAAAGTGCGTGCCGGATACTGTTGTTTGTGACACTATGCCCAATTTTTTGCAAGGCGCGAATTTTTCTGCCTCCGCTTCGGTTTCGACAATCGTTGTATTTTTTTCCGCCCATTCAAAAATGCTTTTTACTTCGGGATGATTTTTTTCACCGATTATAACCACGTTATAACCTTCGTTTACAAGCTCCCTTGCCGCAGATTGCGCTCTTTTGACGTGCGGGCATGTTGCATCGACTGTCTTTAAACCTTTGGCTTCAATCTCCTTGTAGACTTTTGGTCCGACGCCATGCGAACGAATTATTACCGTGCCTTCACTTACCGCCGACAAATCGTCCGCCGAGTCCACGCCTTCCGCCTTAAGTCTTTCAACCATCTGCGGATTATGAATTATCGGTCCCAACGTACAGCATTTTCCGACTGCGTTCTCTCTGGCTATTTTTATCGCCCGCTTAACGCCGTAACAAAATCCCAAGTAGTTTGCCAAAAAAACTTCCAATACTTCACCTTCAAAAAATAATTCACGGCGTATTTTAAACGAATTTTTCAATATGAGCAAGTTTTTTTTATAAAATTTTCAGTAAGTCTTGAAAAATATCCCACGCGCTCCTTGTCTGTACTTGTATCGTGACTTAAATTAAATTGTATCGTGACTTAAATTAAAGTGCATCGTGACTTAAATTAAAGTGCATTCTAACTTAAATCAGCGTCGCGCAGATTTTAAAAAGCGGCGTCGAATCGTACGGGACATTTTTATCGGCGTGAACTTTTGCCGAAATGTCGAAGTCACATTGAACCGTAAAGCCGAGTTTCTGTAAAAATTCCACGTCCCACATCGGTCTTGTATGCGTACTGATTCGCAAGGAATTTTTAATCGCGGTGCATTCGTCCAGCATTTTATCTGTAACTTCGTCATCAACGCCGCTGTTGTCGCGGGTAAAATTTCTGCCGCCGTAGTCCGAATCAAAATTAATCAGCACGCCGCCGCTTTTCAAAACCCTTTTCCATTCGCGATATCCTTGCATAGCGTCCGGCAGTGTCCACGTCAAATTCCGCGTGACAACCGCGTCAAAACTTTCATCGGCAAAATTTAAAGCCTGCGCGTCCATTTTAAAAAATTCCGCGTCAAGTTTAAGTTCGCGCAGATTTTTTTTCGCCTCATCAATCATACCTGCCGAAGTGTCGACGCCGGTAACTTTGTGACCGAGTTTAGATAAAATCGCGGCGAAAAATCCCGCGCCGGTGCCGACGTCCAAAATTTTTAAAATTTTATCGGCAGGTAAATCCTGCGTCAAAATTTCACGCCAATTAGCCGCGTTCACGCCTTCAAGTTCAAGCCTGCGAATACGGCTTAAATCGGCACTGCGCGAGTCCCAGTATTTTTCAATGCGACGTTCAATATTTTCAATGTTGCTTTTGGTAGTCATAAAATCTTCCTATCTTTGGTCAGCTGATTTTAATCACTACCCTCTGCTCTCTAAAATCTAAATTCTTCATTTCATTACGCATTACGAATTACGAATTACGAATTACGCATTAAAAAGCCGGGACAATGGCGCCGTTGTATTTGTCAAGAATAAACTTTTTCATCTTTTCATTTTGCAACGCCGAGATAAGCTCCTTAATTTCTGCGCGGTTTTCATCGCCTTCACGTACTACAATAATGTTGACGTAGGGCGAGGTTTTATCCTCCATAAACAGCGCATCTTTCATAGGATTTAAATTTGCATTCATGGCAAAGTTTGTGTTGATAACGGAAATATCAACGTCATCAAGCGTACGGGGAAGTTGTGCGGCTTCTACTTCGCTAATTTCCAAATTTTTGGGATTTTCCGCGATATCTTGAACCGTTGCCGTTTCTTTCACGCCGTCTTTAAGCTTTAAAAGTCCCGCCTTTTCAAGAAGGAGAAGTGCGCGTCCGCCGTTAGTGGGGTCGTTGGGAATTGAAACTTTTGCGCCGTCGGGAAGATCGGAAAGGCTCTTAATCTTGTGAGAATAAATGCCCATAGGCTCCACGTGAATACCTGCGGCATTTTTAATTTTCATTTCCTTGTGTTCTTTAACAAAGTCATTTAAGTACGGCTCGTGCTGGAAAAAGTTAGCGTCAAGCTCCTTGTCGTTGAGCGCGATATTTGGCTGAACGTAGTCGTTAAACTCGATAACTTCAAGCGTAATGCCTTTGTCTTTCAAGTCATTTTTAATCTCCGCCAACATTTCGGCGTGAGGTACGGGCGTTGCACCGATTTTCAATGTTGCCGCTTTTTGAGTATCGTTGCCGCCGGCAGGTTGACCACCGCCGCCGCACGCTGTCAGTAAAATTGATGCCGCAAGACCGAATACGGCAATTAAACTTTTTTTGAATTTCATAAAAAACCTCCGGATTAGGGATTAGGTTTTAATCCTTAATTCTTAATTCTTAATTCTCATTCCACGTGCCGGTAGAGCGATTGAAATTATACCGGTCGCCGCCTGCAAGTTGGAAAGTCGGCGTAACCGTGCTTGAATTTTGTACAGTCACGCTGTTGCCGTCATTAAGCGTTATGGTAATTTTTTCAGCGTCAATCGGCGCAGCGGCAATGTTGTCAAGCGTAATGTCGTAAAGGTATACAATGTCACTTTCTTTGGCGTTGGTAATAAGGTCGTTGCCTTCAGCCAAGCCGTACCAAAACATATTGTGACCGTCGCCGCCTTGTAAAGTATCGCTGACATTTTCGGCGCCGCCCCACATTGTATTTCCGCCACTGCCGCCGACAATCAAATTGCTTTCATCATTACCGCCGATAATATTTTCACCCGCGTTATTGGCAACAACATTTTTAATGCCGAAGAAATATTCCCCTCCGTCATTGCTGAGCCAAATTTCCTTGTACGTGTCGAAGTTAGCATACAAAGTGCCGTCCGTGCCGCTGAGCTGATAATAGTTAGCGCCTAAGTCAAAGTTCAAGCTTGTTTCGTAGTCATTGCCGATTTTCGCGCCGTAACCTATTGAGCCGTCAAGCGAATACAAGAATAAGCTGTTGCCGTCCTCTGTATTTGTGAAAACATTCATTGCGTTGCCGTTATCGGCAGTAAAGGTTAAAAGTGAACCGTTGCGCGTGATACTTTGCAGACCCGTGTTGTAGAAAGTCACAACGTCCGAATAATCCGCGTTACCTATGGCAAAGTTCGTGACTGTATCATTGCCGAGACCGGTGAACCAAAATTGATCTCTTGACGTGCCGCCGGTTAAATAGTTGTGACCTGTACCGCCGAAAAGAATACTATTTCCTTGACCGCTTGAAAGATTATTATTCTGCGAATTACCCAGCACCGAGACGCCGTAGGAAGATTTAGACGCGTCGAAAGTTTTCACGTTGGGATAGTTGGATAAATCAACCGAGCCGGTAAAATCTGTGGACGCGGTTATTACCGTGCCGTCCTCATTGAAAGTCAAGCCTGAAGGTAAAGTTTCTTCCGAAGGACTTGTCGTACCGTCCAAAATGTTGTTGTTGACGTAAACCGAAAAGCCGTTGTTTATAATGTTGGCGACGTTGCCTTCAAACGAAGTAAGGTAAGTATCTTCGGTAAGGTACCATTTACTTGACTCGTCAAGCGACACTGAAACATCGCCGACTGTGGTGGAAACAACAATGCCGCTTGCATCGGTGATAATGCCGCCGACAGAGCCGTAAAATGCCGCGCCGTTAATCAAATTCAAAGTCAAAGTTGAATCATCGCCGACCAAAATTTTACCGGTTAAATTCTGCGCGCTTGCATTTACCGTAGCGACATTTGAAGCGCCGCTCCAGCCGTCCGCACATACGCTTAAAAGCACGTTGTCAGCGTCGCTGTTGTTAATCGTGACGCCGTTCAAATTTATAATCGCGCTGGTATTCGTGACGTGAAAGACGTGACCGGATTGGCTGTTAATCGTGCCGCCGTTCATCGTGAAAGTCGACGTACCCTCCGCACTGTCGCCGGACATTGATTGATAAATCATTACCGAATCAAAGAAAGACGCTTGACCGTTAGTCTGCGTGTTATTCGCGTTCAACGTGCAGTTATTGAGCGTGACGGAGTTCAAACCTTCAATGCAAACGCCTTCGGACTTTGTAGAATTTAACGTCGCGTCATTCACGGTAACTGCGGCAGTTGAATAAATTGCGGGGGAGCCGAGACCGTTTGAAGTGTATGAGCCGCCTGTCACGTTTACCGTGCCGCCGCCGCGATCCGTACGAATTGCCGCTGAAGATTGACCGTTCGTCTCGACAACGAGGTTGTACGCATTGGTAACGCCGCCGCCGGTAGTCATAATGCCGCCTGAGCCGTTGCCCGTCGTCTTAATGTTAGCGTCATGAATATTGACAGTCGTGCCGTCACCTTCCGCACCGTTTTGCCCGCCGTTGCCGCCGTAAGAAAATACCGCGTTTGCGCCTTCCGCGTCGCTGGTAATCGTGCCGCCGTTAATATTTGTCGTCGAGCCGCCTTTAACCATTACAGCGGAGTTTGTGCCGTAAAAACTTTCATTGTCACCCGCACTGTCGCCGCCGGTTTTCGTCACGGTAGGATTATTAAGCGTGACCGTTTCGTCCGTGTCGATAAGTACGGCGTTTTGTCCGCTTGACGTGGAAGTAAATACAGGGTTATCGGAAGTTAAAGCCGAATCAATTTCCGTCGCACCGTCCCAACTTACCGAGCTTGAACTGCCGCCGCCGCCGAAATCGCCGCCGCCGCCAAAACCGTCGGGAGGTGTAACGCCGCTGAAATCGCCGCCGCCTTCGCCGTCAGGCGGTGTCATGATAAGCATCGTGTCATTTTCCATTAAAAAATCTCCTTTCTACGTACCGGCTTAGAGCCTTACAAGATTGGAGAAATTTTAATTTTTAGAATTATTTATGTCAAGGGTTAGGGATTAGGGATTAGGGAAGAGGAATTAGAAAATCTGTTCCCTGCTCCCTAGAACCTGTTACCTAATCTTTCGTGTAAAATGCAATAATGTTGTTAATGCGAAGTCGCGGCATAATTTTTCCTTTAACCGAAACTTGACCGGGCATCGTGCCTTCTTTGTTTATGACAACCGTGCAATGTCCGCCGTTCGCCAAATCTTTGTTGACGTTTTCGCCGACCTTAGTCACGACAAAATCAGAGTTGCCGACTTGCAACGTATCGCCTACCGCAATTTCGCCTTCCAACGTGCCGACCGTGTGACGGACAACCATATCTTTAAGGTTTGGATGAATTTTTTCGTCCATCAAAATAAAACTGCTGTTTGTGTCCAAAAAACGCTGTGCGTCTTTGCCGACTTCGGTAATTTGAACTTCATACTTGATAACGCCCATTAAAAAATCCCTCCTTCATTTTTGTGTATGATATCATAACGGCGCGGCATATTACAAGTGAAAATCTGCGCGGCAAAAAAAATTTTTCACGCAAATTTATTCAAGCCGGCACCGCAAATTTATTCAAGCCGCCATCTCAAATTTATTTAACGTCATTTCAAAATTATTTAAATTTTAATCTTAAAATTACTTAAGCCGTCCGCTGAAAATCTGCGGCACGAAGATAATTTTGTCCGTCGCCAAAAATGTTTCGACTGCAAAGAGTAACTCCGCGTCCGTACCCCCCCCCTTGTCATTGAAGCGTATATTATTTTCGGCTAAAAACTTGCGCTTAAAAAATTTCGTGCCGACAAAATTGTTAATTTGTTCGGTAGCAAGCAACATTAATTTTTGGCGATTGTCAACTTGAAGTTCCACTACTCTATTCAAAGCTTTAAAAGGTTCATCAGACTTCAATGTAAATTTTTTATCCGCCAGTTCCGTCACGTTAAAATCACCGTGTTCGTCTTCGACAAGATTTTGTACGGCGCAAACTATATTCGGCGTGTAGTTGTCGAAAGTTGCATAAGTCATATAAGTTTTATTTTTACCGGCGTCGCGATTTACAAAATCGTCACAAACATTTTCAAGAATAGTCGCCGTATGCGGAAAGATAAAATTTTTGTCTGACAAAAACAAAACGTAGTCACCGCGTGCCACGCTTAAGCCTTTATTCCACGCGGCAAATTTATCGGTTGAAGGGTCTGCCGTAATGAAATTGACATTGGGATTTACCACCGCTTGCCTGCAAATTTGACCGCCCTCCGTCGAGGCGTCTACAAAAATTACTTCGTAGTCCCGCTCAAATTGTGAAAAAATACTTTGCAAAATTATCGGCAAGGTCGCAGTTTTATTTTCCACGTAAAAAATTATCGACAGCATTGGCGGAGAACCTGCAAGATAATTGACGGGAATTTTTATCCAATCTTCCGCATAAATCGTCTCGCCGCCAAAACCGCCTACATGCCATGAATACGGCGCGAAAACTTTTTTGTCGGGATTTTCATTCAGCCACGCGCCCCACCATGCAAAAGTGCCGTTTGAAATGATATTGTGCTTGCAAAGGCTCATTAAATGCATTTCTTCAAAATCATGCTCGCACCCTTCTATAAACTCCGTCGGCACGTCGAACTTAAAATTTTTCCTGCACCAAGCTAAGTCGTCCGAAAAAACGAAAAGCGTAATGTCGTGATAATCCTTTCGCAGTTCATTTATGCACGTTTGATAGTAGCTTAAAGGCAGTAAACCTCGAACGTTGCGACTTTCATAAGTCAAATAATCGCCGTGACGTACGTGCAAAGATACCGCGCAGTTCGCAGAAAGAATTTTATCACGCCATGCGGCGGAATTTTTTTCCAAAGGATTTTTCAGCGTAAATTCGCGTCTTATAATGTCGGCGATATCAATAAAATATTTTTCACTTTGAAAAAAGCCGCGTAAATAAACGTTATCGGAAAGATCAAAAATTGCGGGATTAAATACGCCGGGAATGCCGTTGCCCGATCTTTCAAAAAGATGCGGAAGGCTTGCAATTTCTTCAGGCGTTGCAAAATTTTCCTGCACATTGTAATTTTTCAGCTTATACTTTTCGTGATAGAGACCGGAGCTGTTTAGATAGGAATTCGCGTCTATTTTAAATTCGGTGTTTAACTTATGGGCAATGTTTCGACCAAAAGCATATCGAAAAAGCTGGTTGCCGAGTCCGCCTTCTATTTGCGTGATAATCATTAAAAAATCCTTTCAAATTTATTTAAGCCGACATTTAAAATTCATTTAAGCCGACCGCTGAAAATCTGCGGCACGAAAGTAATTTTGTCCGTCGCCAAAAATGTTTCAACTGCAAAGAGTAACTCCGCGTCCGTACCCCCCCCTTGCCTTTGAACGCAATTTTGTTTTCGGCTAAAAACTTGCGCTTAAAAAATTTCGTGTCGACAGAATTGTTAATGCCCTGCGTAGCGAGTCCCATTAATTTTTGTTCGGCGTCAAGATTTAATTCCGCCATTTGCTTTAATTCGACTAAGGCGGGATCTGTTTTTTTGACAAATTTTTTGCCCGGCAATTCTTCAATAACAACATTGCCGTCGGCATCTTCCACAAAAATTTGAGTGGAGCTGACTATATCGGGAAGATAATCTGTAAAGTTTGCGTAAGTTAAATGAGTGCGTCTGTTGTCAGCGTATATAAAGATTGACGAGCTACATATATCGGAAAGCATTTTTGAAGTATACGGCAAGATAAATTCTTTGTCCGTCAAAAATAAAACGTAGTCGCCGCGTGCTACGCTCAAGCCCTTATTCAGCGATTCAAACTTATTTTTGAAATTATTCACCGCCAACACGGAAAATTTTACGCCCTTCACTTTATGTTGATAAATTTTTTCGGCGTCGTCTTGCGAAGGGTTGATAAAAATTATTTCGTAGTCTTTTGAAGTTTGCGCCAAAATACATTTCAAAGTTATTGACGAGTTTGAAGGCGGGACTTCGGAATAAATTATTACCGAAAGCATTGGCGGCGTCAATAAATTATAGGCGGCAGGAATTTTTATCCAACTTTCCGGCACGATAGCAATTTTGGGATTAGACGCAAACCAAGTATCCGGCGCAAAAACTTTTTTGTCGGGATTTTTATTCAGCCATGCGCCCCACCATGCGAAGGTACTGTTTGAAATTATGTTATGCTTGCAAAGACTCATCAAGTGCATTTCTTCAAAATCATGCTCGCACCCTTCGACAAACTCCGTCGGCACGTCGAATTTCAAATACTCTTTGCAC